>NSHR01000056.1 GCA_002737115.1 Gemmatimonadota bacterium
GAACGCCGACGTGGTGTTCGGTGGCGCCGAGACGTTCTACAAGAGCACCGACGGCGGCAAGACGGTGGCGCCGTTCCGCACACCGCACGGCGACAACCACGACATCTGGATCAACCCCACGAACAGCAACACGATGGTGCAGTCGAACGACGGCGGCGCCAACGTGTCGTTCGATGGCGGCAAGACGTGGAGCTCGCAGGACATCCAGCCGACGGCCGAGTTCTACGGGGTGTGGCTCGACAACGCGTTCCCGTACAAGCTGTACATGGCCCAGCAGGACAACAGCACGTACATCGTACCGAGCAACAACGATGTGTTCAACATGGGCACGGTGCGTACGGGCCCGGGCTGTGAGACGGGGCCGATCATTCCGCACCCGGGCGACAAGAACCTCGTGCATGGCAACTGCAAGGGGCAGTATGCGGTGATGAACCTGGAAGCCGGCGTAACGAAGAACTACTGGATCGGTGCCCAGTCGCTGTATGGCAATGATGGCGGCGATCTGATGTATCGCATGCAGCGCACGACGCCGATGGCGTTGTCTCCGCACGATCCGAAGGTGCTGTACTACGGTTCGCAGTATCTGCACCGCACGCGCAACAACGGCGCGACGTGGGAGAAGATCTCTCCCGATCTCACCTGGTTCCCGAAGTGCTGTCAGGGCGGCAGCGGCGAGCCGATCACGCGCGACGTGACGGGTGAAGAGTTCTACAGCACGCTGTACGCGATCACGGAATCGTCGCTTGAGAAGGGCGTGATCTGGACCGGCTCGAACGACGGTCCGTTCTCCGTGACGCGCGACGACGGCAAGACGTGGGCGCGTGTGACCCCGAAGGGACTCGAGGACGGCGGCCGTGTGGCGTGGATCGACGCCTCGCCGCATCGCAAGGGGTCGGCCTACTACGCGACCTACCGCTACCTGCTGGGCGACTACAAGCCGTACATCTATCTCACGAACGACTACGGCAAGACGTGGAAGCTGCTGACCGACGGCACCAACGGCATCCCGGCCGATGCGCCCACCCGTGTGGTGCGCGAAGACCCCGTGCGTGAAGGGTTGCTGTACGCCGGCACCGAGTTCGGGTTGTACATCTCGTTCGACAATGGTGGACACTGGCAGCCGTTCAACCTGAACATGCCGCAGATCCCGATCAACGATATCCGCGTGCATCGCGGCGACCTCGTGGTCGCCACGCAGGGTCGCGCGGCGTGGATCATGGACAACATCTCGGCGTTGCAGCAGATCGGTCCGGCCACGCCGAGCGAGTCGTTCACGCTGTTCAAGACGCGTGACGGCTATCGCACGGCGACCACGCCGGCGCTGCTCGGTCCGACGGTGGATTACTTCCTGGCCAGCGCGCCGGGCGACACCGTGCGCATCGACATTCTCGACGCCGCGGGCAAGGTGGTGAACAGCTACAAGAGCGGTGTGATTCCGCAGGCCGCGCCGGCTCGTCGTGGTGGCGGTGAGGATGATCCGGACGAATCCATGATGGCGGGCCGTGGCGCGCGTGCGACGCTGGTTGCGCCGACGATCAACCTCGTGACCAAGAACGCCGGCATGAACCGCTTTGTGTGGGGCACGCAGCACGCCAACGGGCTCGGCTCACCGCCGGGTACGTACACGGTGAAGGTGACGGCCGGCGGCATCACGAAGACGGTGCCGCTGCGCGTGCGCATCGACCCGCGCCTGGCGTCGGATGGCACGACCGAAGCCGACCTGCAGGCACAGTACGCGCACAATTTGAAGATGCGCGAAATGGTCGCTGACGTGAACGCGCTGCTGACGCGCGTGCGCACGGCCGAAGCCAAGTACAAGGGCGCCACGGGTGCGGCGGCTGACACGGCCACGAAGGTGAAGGAAGTGAGCGAGATCGTGAACACGCAGCCCATTCGTTACGGCAAGCCGGGGCTGCAGGCGCACATCACGTACCTGGCGGGCATGACGGCTCGCGCCGACCAGAAGGTCGGACTGGACGCACTCGAGCGGTACACCTTCCTGCGCAAGGAACTGGAAGCCGCGAAGGCCAAGCTCGATCGCGCGATCGGGCCGGCCACCCGCATGTAATCGCGACGCATGCTCGACGCGATTCGTAAGTTGATCGGAGACAGCGTGCCGGGGACTCCCGGCACGCACTCCCGGGTGCAGGTGAACGACGTGCGGGTGGCGGCGTGCGCGCTGTTGGTGGAGCTGGCCTGCGCCGATGGCGAGTTCAGTGCGGCCGAGCAGGCCCGGATCATGGACATTTTGCAGCGGCACTTCGGGGTGGACGAAGCTGGTGCCCGGCAGATGCTGGCCGAGGCGGCGGCGGCCAACCACGACGCCGTGGACCACTTTGTGTTCACGCGGCAGGTGGTGAAGGACTACGACGTCGCGCAGCGCATCGTGCTTGCGGAGTTGATGTGGCAGGTGGCGTTGGCTGACGGCTCGCTGGATAGCCAGGAGTCGTATGTCATGCGGAAGCTGGCCAGCCTGCTGCAGCTGGAGCCGGCGTTCCTGGCCCAGGCCCGGAAGAAGGCGGAGTAGGGCGCTCTGTTTCGGGAACCCTTCCGTGGCCGATTGGGGTAGATGCCCATGCTGTTGTCGATCCCGCTTTTTCATTTCCAACCAACCAACAATGATGACGCTCTCCCGTACGCTTCGTCGCGGCGCCTACGCCGTGGCTGCCCTTTCCCTGATGTCGGTGTCTGCTTCCGCTCAGGGTGGTATGCAGATGGATCCCAAGGCGCCGGCGTCACCGCGCGATTCCGTGGTCACCACGGTTGCTGGCGCGAACATCAACGTGAACTACGGCCGCCCGTCCAAGCGCGGCCGCGTGCTGTTTAACGGCCTCGGCGACATGAAGTGGGGCATGGTGTGGCGCACGGGTGCCAACGAAGCCACGCACTTTACCACGAGCAAGCCGCTGGCGTTCGGCGCGATCACGGTGCCGGCCGGAACGTACACGCTGTTCACGAAGATCGAAGAGAACGGCAAGTGGGAGCTGGTCGTAAACAAGCAGACCAAGCAGTGGGGCACGGCCTACGACGCGAAGCAGGATCTCGTGCGCATTCCGATGACGGTAACGAGCAACAACGCCGTGGTCGAGAAGATGGAGATCATGGTGAAGCCGGCGGGCAAGGGCGGCGAGCTCATCGTGGCGTGGGATACGTACAAGGCCGTGGCGGCGTTTACGGCGAAGTAAGGAGTAGGAAGTCGGAGTACGAAAAACGGGGGACGGAGCGTATTCGCTTCGTCCCCCGTTTTGCTTCTACCCCGGACCCCTTACTCCCAACTCCCTTCTTCGCAGTCAGTGGCCAATCGCTGCCGCATCACGATCGCGTGGGTCTGCCGCGCCTTGGCGCACGCCCTTGGCGTTCACGAAGATCGAATGCGCGGTGCCCTGGTTCCCGCCGAGTCGCACGGTGTGGCCCATGGATTCCAGCGCTTTCACGGTTTCCGGTGACGTGCCGTTGCGCTCCATCGTGATCACGTTCGGCAGCCACTGGTGATGCAGGCGTGGCGCGTTCACGGCGTCCTGCACGGGCATCTGGAAGTCGATGAGGTTGAGCACGACTTCCATGACGGTGTTGATGATCGTGCGCCCGCCGGGGCTGCCAACGACGGCCACGAGCTGGCCCTCCTTGGCGAGAATCATCGGTGTCATGCTGGAGAGCATGCGCTTGCCGGGCTGCGCGATGTTCGGCTTCGTGCCCACCAGGCCGGTGCTGTCGGTGAGACCGGGCTTGCCGTTGAAGTCCCCCATCTCGTTGTTCAGCAGAAACCCGGCGCCATTCACGACCGCGCCCAATCCGTAGCCGGCTTCGAGCGTGTAGGTGACCGACACGGCCATGCCGTCTTTGTCGACCACCGAGTAGTGCGTGGTCTCGTCGCTCTCGTAGCCCTGCGCGACATCGGCCGGTGACGAAGGCGATGCTTTGTCTTTCATGATCGTGCTGCGCAGCTCTGTAGCGTACGCCTTGCTCATCAACTTCTCGAGCGGCGGCTTGGTGAAATCAGGATCGCCCAGATACAGCGCGCGATCGCGGAACGCTCTCCGCATGCTCTCCGCGAGATAGTGCACGTACTGCGGCGAGTTGTGGCCGAGGCTTTTGAGGTCGTAGCCTTCGAGAATGTTCAGCATCTCGATCATGGCCGTACCGCCGGAACTCGGTGGCGGCATCGAGATGATTTCGTAGCCCCGATACGTGCCCGTCACGGCGGCGCGTTCGGCCGGTTGATACGCCGCCAGATCGGCTTCGTTGATGAGGCCACCGTGCGACGTCATTTCCTCGGCGATCAGCTTGGCGGTGGTGCCTTTGTAGAAGCCGTCGCGTCCCTGGTCGCGCACGCGCGTGAGGGTTTTCGCGAGATCACCGAGCACCAGCTTCTCGCCCTCCGCGTACGGCTGGCCGTTCTTGTAGTAGGCCGCGATCGTGGCGGGATACGCCGACAATCGCGTTTGCGCGCCTTTGAGTGACGCCGCCAATCCGCTCGGCACGGCGAATCCGTCACCCGCCAGCTTCACGGCGGGGTCGACCAGCTTGGCCCACGACGCCTTGCCGTACTTCTGGTGCGCATGTGCAAAGCCGGCCACCGTGCCCGGCACGCCCACGCTCTTGTGCGAGTTGTGGTGAATGCGCGACGAGTACGCCCCGGCGCTGTCGGTGAACATGTCGGGCGTGGCGCGGGCCGGGGCCTTCTCGCGGAAGTCGATGGTGGTCGTCTTGCCGTCGGGGAAGCGCACGACCATGAAGCCGCCGCCGCCGATGTTGCCGGCGGTGGGATAGGTGACTGCCAGCGCGAAGCCGGTGGCGATGGCGGCGTCGATGGCATTGCCGCCGTTGGCCAGCACGTCGCGGCCGGCCTGGCTGGCGATGGCACTGGCCGAAACGACCATGCCCTTAGGGGCGTCGACCGCGGCGCGCGGGGCTCGGCTGGCAGCCGGCTCCTGAGCCCCGAGGGCGAGGGGGAGGACGGCACCAGCCAGCCAGAAACGGGCGGCGGCGCGAGCGGGCAGGGTAGCGAGAGCCATGGCGGGGCGGGGTTGGGGTAGCTGGGAACGAGACCAATCTACCTTTCCCGCCCACACCTGACTATGCTTCAAGGCTCCCCGGAAACGGGGACTCGGGTGCGGGTCGGAAACGCCGACTTCGCGACGAGCCCGAAACGCCGGCTACCCTGCAAAGGGCCACCTGCTGGCGAGCTGTCCAAACTGTCTGAACTGAGATCAGAACATGGCCGTCAAGATTCGTCTCCGCCGCGAAGGCCGGAAGAAGACCCCGATGTACCGTATCGTCATTGCTGATTCGAAGGCGCCGCGTGACGGCCGTTTTATCGAGATCATCGGACAGTACCAGCCGCAGCTCGGTGAGAACGCGCTCAACCTGAAGCATGACCGCGTTGAGTATTGGATGAACGTCGGCGCGTTGCCGACCGACACGGTCCGGTCGCTGCTCCGCCGCGCCGGTATCCTCAAGTCGCGTCACGAAGCGCGTCTGGCGGTCAAACTGCAGGGCAGCGCGGTCGCCCTCCCCGAGGCGTGATCTGCGGGACTATGTGATTGTCGGCAAGGTGCGTCGCGCGCATGGTGTGCGCGGTGCCTGGGCCGTCGAGTCGCTCTCTGCGGCGCCGGACGTGATTTTCACGTCCGGCGCTGTCATTTATGCGGGTGACCGCAAGGGCGAAATCAGCGGGGACGCCACCGCGGCTCTGCTGCACATTGAAGACGGCCGTCCAATGAACAAGGACTGGCTCGTCCGCGTCACGGAAGTGACCGACCGCGACGTGGCCGAAACGTGGCGTGGCCGCTACCTGTTGGCCGACACCGCCGACATGCCCGAGCCCGACGACGATGAGATGTACATCTTCGCGCTGATCGGCATGCAGGTCGAAGTGGATGGACAGGGACACGTGGGCGAAGTGCGCGACGTGTACGAGGCACCGCAGGGGCTGATCCTCGAAGTCGAGACCGCCACCGGTCGTCCGCTGGTGCCCTGGCGTCCCGAGATCATCGAACGCGTGGACGAAGAGCGCAACACGATCGTCCTCAAGCCGCTCGACGGCTTGCTCGACGACTAGCGCGGTCACGAGGCCACCTCCGTGCTGCGCATCAACGTCGTGACGATCTTTCCCGAGTTCTTCGCGGGGCCGCTCTCCATCAGCATTCCGGCCAAGGCGGCCGGGACCGGTGGCGTGGCGTACAACCTGATCGACCTGCGCACGTTCACGTACGACCGGCACCGTACCGTCGACGATTATCCGTTTGGCGGCGGGCCCGGCATGGTGATGAAACCGGGCCCGTTCTTCGAAGCGGTGGAGTCGGTGCAGGCCAAGGCGCCGATCGTGCTGCTGTCGCCGCGCGGTCGTCGCTTCTCGCACGCCGACGCGGTGCGCTTTGCGGCCGGCACCGAACTCACGCTGCTCTGCGGGCACTACAAGGACGTGGACGAACGCGTGGCCACACACTTGGCCACCGAGGAACTGTCGCTCGGCGATTTCGTGCTCAGTGGAGGCGAGCCGGCCGCCTTGGCCATTATCGATGCCATCGTGCGCCTGCTGCCGGGGGCCATGAGTGATCTGGAAAGCGCACGTACCGATTCATTTTACGATCGCGGCATCAGCGCGCCCAGCTACACGCGGCCGGCGGAGTTCCGCGGCTTCACCGTGCCCGACGTGCTGGTCGGCGGCGATCATGCGAAGCAGGTGGCGTGGCGCGACGACCAAAGCTTGCAGCGCACGCGGGAGGCTGAGGCGCGCGATCGCGCCGAGTGGACCGCGCGCGAGCAGATGATCAGCACGCGCGAAGCGGCGATCGCTGCCGTGGAGCGCGTGCAGGCGGCGAAGGCCTTGAAGAAGGCGAAAGAAAAGGCGGCGAAAGATCGTGCACGTGCCCGCGCCGCGAGAAACGCCGAATGAGCCTGCGCGTGTTCGTTACCGGCGGCACGTTCGACAAAGAGTACGACGAGCTCACGGGCACGTTGCACTTCGCGGCCACGCATGTCGAAGAGATGCTGCAGCGCGGTCGTTGTATGCTTGATGTGCAGGTCGAGGTGCTAATGATGATGGACAGCCTCGAGATGAAGGAGTCGCACCGGCACCGCATCGTGGATGCCTGCGCCAACTGCGCCGAGTCGCAAATCGTGATTACGCACGGCACGGACACGATGGTGGACACGGCGGCGGTGATCGCCGCGGCCGTGACTGCCAAGACGATCGTGCTCACGGGCGCGATGGTGCCCTATGCCTTCGGTAGCTCCGACGGGCTATTCAACCTCGGCAGCGCACTGAGTTTCGTGCAGGCCTTGGCGCCTGGTGTGTACGTGGCCATGAACGGCCGGTGCTTCCGGTGGGATGACGTGCGTAAAAACAGGGACGTAGGCGTGTTCGAGCCGCTGGGCGAGGCGTAGCAGGAGGCCTCGGCGGCGGCTATTCTTCGATATTCGTTTTCACTACTCTTTCCGAACTTCTTCGGTACCCTAGGCATGGCCAAGATCAAGGTTGTGAACCCCGTCGTCGAGATGGACGGCGACGAAATGACGCGCATCATCTGGCAGTTCATCAAGGACAAGCTCATCCTGCCGTATCTCGATGTCGAACTCGAGTACTACGACCTCGGGATCGAGCACCGTGATGCGACCAACGACCAGGTCACGATCGACTCGGCCGAAGCCACCAAGAAGCACGGCGTGGCGGTGAAGTGTGCGACGATCACGCCTGATGAAGCCCGCGTAAAGGAGTTCGGGCTCAAGAAAATGTGGAAGAGCCCCAACGGCACGATTCGCAACATCTTGGGCGGTGTGATCTTCCGCGAACCGATCATCATCTCGAACATCCCGCGCTTGGTGCCGGGGTGGACGAAGCCGATCGTGGTGGGCCGTCATGCGCACGGCGATCAGTACAAGGCGACCGACTTCAAGGCGCCGGGCGCCGGTACGGTGACCATGACGTACACGCCCGCCGATGGCAGCGCGCCGATGGAGTTCGAGGTGGTGAAGTTTGGTGCGGATGGTGGTGTGGCGATGGGCATGTACAACTTCAACGATTCCATCCGCGACTTTGCCCGCTCCAGCCTCACCTACGGCCTGCAGCGCAACTACCCGGTGTACCTGAGCACCAAGAACACGATCCTCAAGGCCTACGACGGCCAGTTCAAGGATCTGTTCGAGGAAGTGTTCAACAACGAGTTCAAGGCCCAGTTCGACGCGAAGGGTCTCACGTATGAGCACCGCCTAATCGACGACATGGTGGCGTCGGCGCTCAAGTGGGAAGGCGGCTACGTCTGGGCGTGCAAGAACTACGACGGCGACGTGCAGTCGGACATTGTAGCGCAGGGCTTTGGGTCACTCGGTCTCATGACGAGCGTGCTGCTGTCGCCCGACGGCAAGACGATGGAAGCGGAAGCGGCGCACGGCACGGTGACGCGTCATTACCGCGAGTATCAGAAGGGCAACAAGACGTCGACCAATCCGATTGCGTCGATCTTCGCCTGGACGCGTGGCCTGGCGCATCGTGGTAAGCTCGATGGCACGCCGGCGGTGACGGCATTCGCCGATACCCTCGAGCAGGTGTGCATCGAAGCAGTGGAAGCGGGCGAGATGACGAAGGATCTGGCGATTCTCATTTCGAAGGACACGCCGTACTTGCACACGGAAGCGTTCCTTGATGCCATCGACCGCCGTTTGCAGGCAAAAATGGCGTAAGCGGGGCCTGCTCCGCTTTGACGAGGACCTCAGCAGGCAGTAGCATAGTTGCTACGTCCCCCTTCTGAGGTCCTCATGCGTTTCTTCCGCTCCCGTACTGCCGCGACGCTCGCCGTCGCTGCGGCTGTCGCCACAGGCGGCGTGGCCGGCGCCCAGCGTGCGCCCGCCAAGCCCGCCGATCCAGCCGCCCCAGCTGCGGTTATCACTCCGGCGGCGTACGCCGCGCTCCCGTGGCGCCATATTGGCCCCGAAGGGAACCGATTCAGTACTGCGGCCGGCATCGCGGGCGACCCGTCCACGTACTATGTCGGCGCCGCCTCCGGCGGCATTTACAAGACCACCGACGCCGGCGTGCATTGGGCCTCGATCTTCGACAAGCAGTCCGTGCTATCGATGGGAGCCATTACCGTGTCACCGAGCGACCATAATGTGGTCTGGGCTGGCACCGGTGAAGCGCACATTCGCAGCCACATCTCAATTGGTCAGGGCATCTTCAAAAGCACCGATGCCGGCGCCACGTGGACGCTGATGGGTCTCGAGAAAACCGGGCGTATCGCGCGGGTGGTGATCCATCCGACAAACCCCGAGGTGGTGCTGGTGTGCGCGCTCGGCACGGCGTATGGCCCGCAGCAAGAGCGCGGCGTGTTCCGCACCACTGATGGTGGTGGTACGTGGACGCGGGTGCTGTTCGTTGACGAGAACACCGGCTGCAGCGACCTGGCGATGGACCCGTCCAACCCGCGCACGCTGTACGCCGGGTTGTGGCAGATAGAGATCCACACGTGGGGGCGCACCAGCGGTGGCCCGGGGAGCGGGCTGTTCAAGTCGACCGACGGTGGCGCGACATGGACGCGACTCAAAGGGAACGGACTGCCGGTAAAGCCCGTAGGCAAAGTGGCGCTGGCGATTGCACCCTCGCAGCCGAACCGCGTGTTCGCGATGATCGAGACCGGCGACGGTGTGCCGTGGAATGGGGGCGACACTGAGAGCGGGCAGCTGTGGCGCAGTGAGAATGCCGGCGCCACGTGGACGCTGATCAATCGCGATCGCAATGTGATGGGCCGCGCTCACTACTACTCGCGCATGGCGGTGACGCCCGATAACGAGAACGAGATGTACTTCCTGACCGCGTCGTATGCGCGATCGATCGATGGCGGCCGGTCACTGACGACCCTCAGTGGTCAGGAGGCGCCAGGCGGTGACCACCACGATATCTGGATCGATCCCACCAATGCCGACCGTCAGATCGTGGCGCACGATCAGGGACTGTCGATCACCACGACGCGCGGTCGCACGTGGTTCAAGCAGCGCCTCGACAACGCCCAGATCTATCACGTCACCGTCGACAACAGCATTCCGTACAATGTGCTCGGCAACAAGCAGGACGAGCCGAGCTATCGTGGGCCGAGCAACAGCCGCGTGCAGGGTGGACGCGGCGCTGGCATTTCACGCGGCATGTGGCATTCGGTGGGCGGCGGAGAGAGCGGCTGGGCCACGCCCGATCCGACCGATCCGAACATCATTTGGAGCACGGCCTCCGGCTCGGGTATGGTGGGCGGCATCGTCGTGCGTTTCGAGGAGAATCGTCGGCAATTCCGTAACGTCGAGGTGTGGCCGCAGCAGTCGAATGGCGCCGCCGAACAGCTCAAGTACCGGTTCGTCTGGGATGCACCGCTGCTGATTTCGCCGCACGATCACAACACGGTGTATACCGGCAGTCAGCACGTACATCGCACGCGCGACGGCGGAAACAGCTGGCAGGTGATCAGCCCCGATCTCACGCGGAACGACCGTTCCAAGATGAAGAGTTCGGGCGGTCTCACGCCCGACAACATCGGCGTTGAGTATTCCGGCGTGGTGTACGGCATCGCCGAGTCGCCGAAGCAGAAGGGTGTGATCTGGGTGGGAACCAACGACGGCCTGGTACAGCTGACGCGCGACGACGGCGCTACGTGGACGAACGTCACCGCCAACGTGCCGGGTATTCCGGCGTGGGGATCGGTGCGGTCGATCGCCGCCAGCAAGTGGGATGCGGCGACAGCCTATCTCACGATCGACGCACACCAGGAGAACGATCGCGATCCGTACGCGTATCGCACCACGGATTTTGGAAAAACATGGACGAAGATTGTGACCGGCATTCCGAAGAGCATGCTGAGCTACGCCAAGGTCATCATCGAAGATCCCACGCGCCGTGGCATGCTGTATCTCGGCACCGAAAACGCGATCTACCTGAGCTACGACGCAGGCGATCACTGGTTGCCGCTGCAGAACAACCTGCCGCACGCGCCCGTGTCTGGCATCGTGGTGCAGGAGCACTTCAATGATCTCGTGATCTCCACGTATGGCCGCGGCTTCTGGATTCTCGATGATCTCGCGCCATTGCAGCAGCTCGATGCATCGGTGCTGGACAAGGGGGCGCATCTGTTTAAGCCGCGCGCGGCGTATCGCTATCGTGGGATCACGGCGCCGAGCACGCAGTACGACGACCCCACGGCGGGCGACGATCCGGAATACGGCGCCAGTATCAACTACTACCAAAAGGCCGTAGCCAAGAGCGCTCCCACGATCGAGATTCTCGATGGGGCAGGGAATGTGGTCCGCACGCTCCGAGGGTCGAACACGGCCGGTGTGAATCGTCTGGCGTGGGATCTGCGTGACGAGCCAAGCATGGAGGTGCGGCTGCTCACTAGCCCGCTGTACGCGGAGCACATCGTGGCTGGCCCGCAGGGGCGTACGGCGCCGGGGACCAGTCGTCTATCGATCCTGATGCCGCCGGGGATGTACTCGGTGCGTCTTACCGTCGACGGCACCACGCAGACGCAGCCGCTGGAGGTCCGCAAGGATCCGAATAGCGGCGGTACTGAAGCCGAGATTGCGGCGCAGGTGAAGCTGCTCGCCGGCATCAAGCAGCAGCTCAACGAGGCGGGATCGGCGGTGCATCGCGTGGAGTCGGTGCGACTGCAGCTGCAGCAGGTGCAGCGCCTGTCCACCGATGCTGAGGTGGTCCGCGCCATCCGTGCGGTCGACGCCAAGTTGCTCGAGGTCGAGATGAAGCTCGTGGATTTGCGGCAGACCGGTCAGGGACAGGACGGTGTCCGTTTCGGTTCAATGCTGATTTCGAAGATCGGATATCTCGCCAACGGCATGTCGAGCTCCGATTTCACGCCGACGACGCAGCATGTCGAGGTGGACGGGATTCTGCGCGAACAGCTCAAGCAGCATCTAGCCGCGATCGACGGGGTGCTGGCGAGCGAGCTGGCTCCGTTGAATGGGCAGCTGGATGCGAAGGGACTGCCGAAGGTGGTGGATCGCGCCGGGCCGGCGCCGCGCATCGTGCCGTAGCGTCGCTCGTAGACACAAACGCGGCGGGTCCGTTCCTTCGGACCCGCCGCGTTTGCATTTTGGACAGCCGTCGCGAACTACTTGGCGAGGCTCTTCACGACCCCACTGAGGGCCTGCACGCGCACCGACTCCGGGCTTCCGGCGGCGTCCTTATCGAGCTGCGCCGCCAGCGCGTTCAGCGCGGTGGACCGTGCGCCGCCCTTGGCCTTCTCGGCCGTGGCCAACTGCGCCAGCACGCCATCCAACCACGCCTTGGGCACCGCGCTGTTGCGCGCCATCTGATCGGTGTAGGCACGCGCCACGACGAACGCCGCCGGCCACACGGCCTGTGGCTGCTCCTGGGCGTTGAAATACGCATACTTCACGAGCTTCGCGGCGTCGAGTTCGTTCTTGGAGATGTGTTCGCTGGGTGTGAGCTCCCACACATCGAGACCTCGCGAGATTTCTGAACCGTAGATCAGGCCATTGTACCAGTAGGCCGACCAGTGCCCGCCGCCGACCAGCGCGGTGGAGTCCATCGGTCCACGGTCGAAGAACGCCACTTCGAAGGCGTGATTCGGATCGGTCCAGTCGAACACGTTAATGCCGCCCTGATACCACGACTGCACCATGACCTCACGGCCGGGAATCGGAATCAGCGAGCCGTTGTGGGACACGCAATTCTCGTTGCTCGTCTGTGCGGCGGGGAGTTTGAAGTAGCTCTTGAAGTCGAGCTTATCGCCATTGCGCACGAAGATCGCGTCGGCGCCCCATTCCATCTTGTCTGTCGCGCGGCACCGCGGCGACGAACCACCGCCCCACTCGTCGGAGAAGAGCACCTTGCTGCCGTCATTGCTGAACGTGGCCGAGTGCCACGCCGACATGTTCGTGTCGGAGGCGGCGTAAATGCGCTTCGGGTTCTTGATGTCGCGGATGTCCAGCAGAATGCCGTAGCCGCTGCAGGCACCACCGGCGAGCCCGACGGCGGGATAGGCCGTGATGTCATGACACTGCGTTGGGCCGCCTCGACCAACGACCGACGGGCGCGCGGCCGCCCCAGCCGGTCGCTCGCGACGATCAGCCGCCGCCTCGCCATGGCGCGTGGCTTCCGAGAGTCCTTCGAAGATACGCGGTGAACTCACGATTGCCGCGGCCGCCGGATTCTTTACGGGCACCTTGATGACTTCGATGCGGAACAGCGACGAGTTTGGATCGATGTCGGGATTCGTGGCCGAACAGCCAGCGAGTTCGGCGTTGGAGCGCACGCCCGCGGAACCGGACACGTAGATGTAGACGTTCTCCGGGTCTTTGGGGTCGGTGACGAGCGTATTCGTATGCGAGCCGCGGCACGTCTGCACCGTGGTGATCGATCGCGGATGCTCGATGTCACTGATGTCGATGATGCGGATGCCACGTGCGCGATCCTTGCTGACTTCGTCCTGTACGCCGCCGAGTCCGCAGTCGATGCGACCGCTCACGGCTTCAGCCGACACGAAGAGGAGGTTCCCGTACACCGTGACGTCGCTCTGCGAGCCGGGGCACACGAAGGCGGCGCGCAGCTTCGGCTTGCGTGGATTGCCGATGTCCCACACCTGCCAGCCGCTGTAGTTGCCCTGGAAGACCAAGTTTCCGCTGAACGCCAGATCGGAGTTCTTGAGCCGCGCGTCGCCGGGCGTACTGGGATTCAGGAACGCCTCCGACGGCTTCGTGTTCGCTACGAGCTTGATGTTCCACGACGCTTCGCCCGCGTCGAACCAACCGGCCTTGAGGCCGATACGCGGATCGGGCGAGGGCTGCGCATGAGCGAGCTGTGAGGCCGCGGTGCTGCCGGCCAGCAGCAGGAGCGCACCGCTGAGCAGCGATCGGAATGGCGTTGGCATTGGGGAGAGTGGGAGAGAGGGGAGGGAAGGCAGGTAGTTAAAGTTGGTGCTTACGGACGCGCGCGAGCTTTGAGCATCAGCTCCATCCGGTCGATCTCGGTGCTCTGATCGGCGACGACATCGGAGACGAACTTGAACACGTCGTCATCGTTGGCCGCGCCCTTGGCGCTCATGAGCACGTCGACCATGCTGATGGCGCCACGATGGTGCTGGATCATGAAGGTGAGGAAGTACCAGTCGAAGGCCGGTCCCGTGGCCGTCTTGAGCGTGTCCATCTGCGCGGTCGAGAGCATGCCGGGCATCATGCCGCTCATACCGCCGACACTCATGCCCGACATGTCCATGCCGGCGTGATGCGCATGCGCCATCGCTTCCATGTCACCGGCGGGCACGGTCTGCTTGCGCTTGCTCAGCCACGTTTTCATGAAGGCGATTTCGTCGGTCTGCGCGACGGTGATCCGTCCGGCGAGCACACGCACTTCTGAACTCGCGCCGTTCGGGTCGGCGAATGACGACATGGTCACGGCTTGGGCATGGTGGCTGATCATGCCCTGCATGAAGGCGGCATCCGCCGTCGTATACGGCGGAATACCACCGTCCTTCGCGGCCATCTGCGCTGGCGTGAGCGGGCGTGTGGCGTTCGAGCCACGGCCCGACGCACAGGCGCCGAGCAGAGACGCTATCACCGTGAGAGAGGCGACGGCCGCGACGTGAAGCAGTGCGCGTGCAGACATGGATCAGGGGAGCGAGAGAGTGGGAAGTCCGGCGGCCTTTCGCCTGCTGTTCATCGCCGCGATGCCCGGGACCCCTTCAACATGGGGCTCCGTGGCGGTGGCTGCTAGATTCTCCGTGATGACAACCCACGCCCCCGCCACCATACGGTACGGCACCATCGCCATGCTGGTGGCCGCGCTCTGTTGGGGGCTGCTCGGGGTGATGTCTCGGGTGGCGATGGCCGACGGCACTTTGCCGCTCACGGTGGCCTTTTGGCGAGCCGTCATCGCCGCGGTCCTGCTGACGGTTCACGCTGCTATCACACGCGCTGAGCCCCTGCGACGTGCTGATCGCCCCGCGGCCGTATTTCTCGGCGTGGCCGGCGTCGCGGTGCTCTATTTCGCGTACCTGAATGCGATCGAGCAGGGTGGCGTGGCGTTGTCATCGGTCCTGGTGTATTCGGCGCCAATCTGGGTCGCGATTGGCGGGCGGATCTTTTTTCAGGAGCGCGTGAGCGCCCGGGCGACGGCCGCGCTGGCGCTCACCTTGGTCGGCGTCGCCATTGTGGCCCTGGCCAGCGGTACGGGCGAGGTGCGCTGGTCGCCGAGTGCGGTGGGGTGGGGCTTGCTGTCGGGCGCGATGTACGCGCTCTACTTTCTCGTGGGGCGTCGACTTTTCTCACGCAACGCGTCGGCCCGCGTGATGGCGTGGGCGCTGGGCGTCGGGGCGGTCACCATGTTGCCGTTCGTGCAGTTTCAGTCGCTGTCGCGCTCGGCCTGGGCCGGTGTGGTGTTCCTCGCGGTCGTGTGCACGTATGTGGCGTATCTCGTGTACGCCGAAGGCGTGAAGCGGCTGCCATCGGCGCGCGCGGCAACGATTGCCACACTGGAGCCGGTGATCGCGATGGTGGCCGCGTACGTGGTGTGGGGCGAGCGGTTGTCGCTGCTTGGACTGGCGGGCGCCGCGCTCGTGATCGCCGGCGTGCTGCTCAGCGCGGTTGGGGCGTCGCGCACAAATAGCGTATCGCCACGTCAGCCAACGACCCTTTGAACGACGGACCGAAGCCGGGCAGCTTCACCACTTTATGCATGCCAACGCGCTTGCCAGCGTCGTCGAGGTAGTACCAGCTCTCCTTCGTCGCCACCGTCTGCTTGGCGCAGTCGACCATCGCAATCGTGCGCGAACTGCGTAGATCACCCAGCGCGTGCTTGAGAGGCGGCTGCAGGCGCACGCGCACGGCCGCCGTCACGATGCCGTCGCGTCGAGTGATCGACTTCGCCTCGAGAAAGACTGGCGTACCGACCGACGTTTGGCCGATCTCGACCAGCTTTTGCGCCGCCGCCGACAACGCGAGCAGCAGGGAACCGGCGAGGACGATCGCGCCGAGACGCGGAGGAGAGAACAAAGAAGGCATGGCGTTAACGGCGGCGAGCGGTTGAGTCAGGAACGAAACTGAACGGCAGCTGCATGACCTGCTGCACGACGCGACCCTTACGCATGGCCGGCACGAAGCGTTGCTCACGCACGGCGCGACGGACCGGCTCGACCAGCGAACGGTCCGTGGTCGTGATCGAGTTAAACGTCTCCATGAGCGCTTCGCCGTTCGTCCCGACGACGAATTCGGCAATGAGCTCGCCGGACACCTGCGCGTCGAACAGCGAGTCGGGATAGAACGGACGAATGATCATCGCGGAGTCGACGCGTGCCGCGCTATCGACATCTGCCACGGTGAAGATCTGGGCTTCTGCAAGCAGTTGCGCGATGATGGCGGACGGCGTGGGTTCGCCTTTCTTCAATTTCTTCGCGCGAGGCTCACCACGACGCGACCACAAAATGATCGTACCGCAGCTGCTGCTTACGCGCTGGTTGCCTTGGAACTCGATCGGCACGCTGGCCGGGCCGCTATAGACCTCGATGCCCTCGAATGAATAGGGATCGACTGAATCAAGGTCGAACTCACCGGCAAAGAGTCCCTGACCATCAAGCCAGATCAGGGGCGAGCATCGGTTTCCACGGATACGCACTTTGTTGTCGAACCCGCGCGATTCGATCCGGATGCCGGGCACGGATCGCAGGAGATCCGTCATTCTGGATGGCTGACGTTTGACGATTTCGGCCTGCGTGAAGAAGCGACCCGTGCCCGACTGCAGCCGTTTGTAGAAGCCCGCCATGGGCCCGGTGAGGTCGCGTCGGCCAACCACGCGGACCGCCGCGATGCTTTGGGCGATCTGCTTCATCACGACCGTGGGCTCGATCGACTCACCGGCCACGACCGTGACCAGCAACGATTCCGGCCGGTATCCGATGCGGCGGACGCGCAGCCAGAGGGAGCCGGCGTTGACCCGGGCGGCCGTGAATTGACCGGCGTCGTCGGATTCGGCCGCGTCAGCTGCGTTGCCGAAACGGATTTGCGCCCCGACCAGCGGCGTGCGCCCCTCGGTGACCACGGAGCCTTTCACGATGCCGGTAAGCACCGGCGTGGTGACCTGGGCGGGTAGCACCGTGCTCCGCACGAGGACGAGCACAAGCGCGGCCACCGCCGCGCGTGGGCGCACGCGCCGGTTCGAGCGGGGAGCGGTCAGGAGGGACGAGCGGAGCGGCATAGGTGACCGAGCGGTGGGCGTGTGTGGTCCTGTCGTCAGGGTAGCATGTCCCGCAGGCCTCGCGCCACCCGGCTCATAAAGACGGGCGAACCCGCGGGTGTTTCACCGGCGCGTATTCCCCCTGGCCCTCGCCTGTGTTCCCCGGCGGCCG
>NSHR01000057.1 GCA_002737115.1 Gemmatimonadota bacterium
ACGGGGAAGCATGCCTCGAACGGCGTGATGACGCCGGCGAAGTTGGTGTAGTGCCCGCTGCGTTCGGTCTGCACGCTGATCGGAATGAACACATCGGCGGTCGCGTTGGCGGCATGCGTGTACGAGTCGAGGCGAATCACCTTCGCCCCCGACGGCACCAGCGCGCTGTCGAAGCCTTCGCCCCACACCAGCACCACATCGGTGTCGGCCGGCAGCGCGTCGCTCACCCGCGCGGGAAGCGGCGGGTACAGCGCCAGCGCCGCTTTGCGGTTGGGATTCTTGTCGGGCTTGATGAGCAGATGATCTTCGATCACTTCGCCCGGCAGCGGTAGGTGATCGGCCTTCACGAAGCCCGACACCTTCGCACCAAACGCGGCATGACACGCGGCCAATTCTTCGTTGGAGCCCCAGCTCGACACCATCGCCACCGGCTTTTTCGCGGCCGCAATCAGCTGCTTGGCGGCGGCGATAGCGACGGCCAGCTCCACCGGCGCACCGTGCTGCATCGCCTGCTCGGCGCGCGGGCGCTCAAACAGCAGCGCGAGGTCACGGGCCTTGTTGCACACCCACAGCCCGTTCACCTCGGGATTGTCGTGCGGCGTGACACGATCGATGGTGGTATTCAGCTGCGGGTCGAGCGCGTTCAGTTTCCACTCATGCTTGCGGTGCCAGACATCGATGCTGCAGCCGCGCTCGCACCCCGGGCAGACCGACTTGGTGGCCTGCAGGTACCACACGCGGGCATGCGTCATCAGCTCGGTGGAGAGCAGCGCACCCACCGGGCAGAGGTCGATCACGTTGTCGGAGTAGACGTCGAGATTGAAGTCGGCGTCTTCGGCCGGCCGGATCAGCGCGTGATCGCCGCGGTGCACGGCGCCCAGCGCCTTCGAGCCCGACACTTCGTTCGTGAACCGGACGCAGAGCGTGCACATGATGCACCGCTCGTTGTCCAGGATGATCCGGTCGGACAGCGGGAAGAACTTGGTGGCGTGCGTTTTCGGATCGCGTGACTTCGATGCGGCGCCGTTCAATTCGTAGTGATAGTCCTGCAGCAGGCACTCACCCGACTTGTTGCAGACGCCACAATCAACCGGGTGGTTGAGCGTGATGAACTGCATCGTGTCTTGATTGAGCGTCTTGATTTTCTCCGACTTGGTCAGGACCCGCATGCCGGCGGTGACCGGCATGTTGCACGCAATGTCGAACCACGGGTCGCCCGAGTCTTGCTCGATCTCCACCATGCAAATCCGACAGTTGCCGGGCACCGACAGCTGCGGATGCCAACAGAAGTGCGGGATGTCCACGCCATTGGCGCGCGCCGCCTGAATCACGGTCTGGCCGTCCTCCGCCTGCATGGCCACGCCATCGATCGCGAAGTCGAGCAGCTTCTTCGCCGCGACGGGTGCCACCGTGACCTCACTCACGAGGCGGCTCCGGCAAGCGAGTTCGCGAACGGCGAATCCGCGTACGGCGAATCCGCGAACGGGTCTTCCACCGTCAGATTGCCGTCGTACATGGAGCGTCCGTGCTGGATGTAGTACTCGAACTCGTCACGGTAGTGATCGAGGATCGCCGAACAGGCATAGCCAGCCGAGTCACCGAGGCTGCAGATGGTGGTGCCGTCGTTGGCTTCTCCGATCTTGTACAGCTGATCGATGTCCTCGGGACGTCCGCCGCCCGCCACAATGCGGTTCAAAATGCGCTCCATCCACCCCATGCCCTGACGGCACGGCGTGCACTGTCCGCACGATTCATGGTGGTAGAAGCGCTGAATCACTGCCGCCAAGCGCACCATGCAGGTGCCTTCGGCGATGGCAATCATGCCGCCCGAGCCCACCTGCGAGCCGGCCGCTACCGCCGAGTTGTGGTCGAGGGTGACGCCGGCGATCTCACTCGCGCTGAGCAGCTTGGTGGATACGCCGCCCGGAATGATGCACTTGAGTGCCTTCCCGTTCTGCATGCCACCGCAATCCTCGTAGATGAACTTTTCCCACGAGTAGCCATACTCGATTTCGTAGACGCCCGGCTTCGCGATGTGGCCGGAGATTGAAATCATCTGCGTGCCCGGACTCTTGGGCGTGCCAGTTTTCTTGAACTCCGCGGCGCCAAGGCGCAGGATCACCGGCACGTTGGCCAGCGTCTCCACGTTGTTCACGACCGTCGGCTTCTGGTACAGTCCCTTCACCGTGAGCCGTGGCGGCCGGTTGCGCGGCCAGCCCTTCTTGCCTTCGAGCGACGCCAGCATGGCCGACGCTTCGCCGCACACATACGACCCGGCGCCGCGATACAGTACGACGTCGAGCGAATAGCCGGTGCCCAAGATGTTCTCGCCCAGCAATCCGGCGGTGTACGCCTCTTCAATGGCGTCGGCCATCCGACGATGCGCGAGATCGAACTCGCCGCGGATATAAATGAACGCGTGACGTCCCTGCAGCGCATAGGAGCCGATGATCAGCCCCTCGAGCGACATGTGCGGCACACACTCCATGAGCCAACGGTCCTTGAAGGTGCCCGGCTCGCCTTCGTCGGCATTCATGCAGACGTAGTGCGGCTCCCCGTCGTCCAACTTGACCACGCCCCACTTTCGGCCGGCGGGGAAGGCCGCGCCCCCGTGTCCGAGCAGTCCGGCGCCGGCGACTTCCTTCGTCACGTCACCCGGCGCCATGCTCAGCGCCTTCTCCAGCGCCTGATAGCCGAAGCGCGTGCGATACTCGGCCAACGTGTGCGAGGTGTCCGTGACCGGAAAGTTCATGAAGAATTTCACGGTGTCTCCTTCAACTCAGTGAGCAGCGCGTCAACCGACGCCGGCGTCAGGTTCTCAAAGAAGGCGTCGCCGACCATCATCATGGGCGCCGTTCCGCACGAGGCGAGACACTCCACCGTGGTCAGCGTGAACTGTCCGTCGGCGGTGGTTTCGCCGGGCTTGATACCGAGGCGACCACAGAGATGCTTTACCAGTCCTTCGGCGCCACGCAGCGAACAGCTCACGTTGTGGCACACCTGGAGGTGGTGCTTCCCCAAGGGTACGCGAGTGAACTGCGTATAGAACGCCACGACTTCATCGATCTGCGTGCGCGGCACGCCGAGATACGCGGTGAGATCGGTGATGTCTTCGTCGGCGATGTAGCCGCGCTCTTCCTGAATGCGACGGAGCGCGGGAATCGAGAGCGACCCGTCGAAGCCGACCGGATAGCGGCGCTTCCACACTTCGAACTCGGGGATCAGGCGTTGTACCAAACCGGTCATCGATCGCACTCCCCACCAATCATGTTCACGGAGCCGAACGTCGTGACGATATCGGCCAGCTGATAGCCATCGAGCATGCGGTGGACGCCGCCCATATGGACGAAGCTGGGCGACCGCACGTGCACCTTGTGCGGCGTGCCGCCCCCGGTGCTCACAAGGAAGAACCCGAGCTCGCCGTTGGGCGCTTCGTGTGCCACGTAGATCTCGCCCGCCGGCACCGACGGGCCTTCCATCACGAGCTTGAAATGATTGATCAACGATTCGATCTCGTTGTACACCAGCGTCTTCTCGGGGAACACGCAGCGGCGATCGTCCACGTTGATCGGTCCCTCGGGCATTAGTTCCATGAGCTGACGGATCATGTACACCGACTCGTCCATCTCACGCATGCGCACGTAGTACCGATCGTAGTTGTCGCCATTGATACCCACCGGCACGTCGAAATCGAGCTCGGCGTACGCCAGATACGGCGTGTCCTTGCGGAGGTCACGCGGTACACCGGTGGAGCGCAGGATCACGCCGGTGAAGCCCCAGTGCAGGGCGTCGGCGGTGCTGAGCGTGCCCACGTTGCGCAGGCGATCGATGAAGATGCGGTTGCGATCGACCAGGCCATGCACGCGCGCGATGTACGTCTCGTACTCGGCCAAGATCTCGTGCAAGCGCGCGAACCAGCCATCGGGCACGTCGTTGGCGAGTCCGCCGATGCGGCCATACGAGTACGTCACGCGCGCGCCGGTGAGCGCGGCGAGATGCTCGTACATGTAGTCGCGCACCGTGACCAGATACAAAAACGCCGTCAGCGCGCCAAGCTCCATGAGACTCGCCGCCACACACGTGAGGTGGTCGGTGATGCGTGAGTACTCGGAGAGCAGCGTGCGCAGGTACTTGGTGCGCGGCGTGATCTCGATGCCCATCATCTGCTCCACCGCATCGCAATACGCGAAGTCGTTAATGAGCGCGGAGCAGTAGTTCAGGCGGTCGACGTACGGGATCAGGTTGTGCCACGTGTGATCCTCGCACTCCTTTTCAAATCCGCGGTGCAGATACCCGCAGTGCACGTCGGTGCGCAGCACCTTCTCGCCATCCAGCTCGGCGATGATCTGGATGGTGCCGTGCGTGGCGGGATGCGACGGGCCGATGCTGACGATGACCGTGTCGTCGCGCTCGGGCGTGGTGAAGGCGGCGCGGATCGGATTCGGGATGCTAGCGGACAAGGGTCCCCTGCGGCGGGCGGTAGGGGACCAGCGGCTGCTCCAGCTGCTTGGGGTAGTCCTTGCGCAGCGGATGTCCGGAAAAGCCTTCGTACAGCAGAATGGGGCGCAGATCGTCGTTGCCGCGGAACACGATGCCGTACATGTCGTGGCACTCGCGCTCCATGTAGCCGGCCGATCCAAATAGCGACGTCAGCGTATCCACGGTGGGATCGTTCGCACTCACGCGCGTCTTCAGGCGCACGCGCACCTTGTGCGTGGTCGAGTAGAAATGGTGCACGACTTCAAACCGCAGCGCGTCATCGGGCCAATCGACCGCGGTGACATCGAGGAACAGGTCGAAGGCGAACTCCGACTTGAGGCGCGTAGCCACGGGGAGGAGTGCAGCCGGATCGAGTTGCAGCACGAGCACGCCATGCTGCACGCCGTGCGACTCGATGCCGGTGCTCGGTGCGAACTGCTGCCCGACGAGATCGAGAAACGGGGTGGTCACGATCAGAACGACTCGTTGACGATGAGATGCTTGCCGTTGGCGATCTTTTCCTGCAGTTGCATGATGCCGTCGATCACCATCTCGGGGCGCGGTGGGCAGCCGGGTACGTACACGTCCACCGGGATGATGCGATCGATACCGGGGAGCGACGCGTAGTTCTGATAAAAGCCGCCTGATGTCGCGCACACGCCGAAGGCCATGACCCACTTCGGCTCACACATCTGCTCGTACACCTTGAGCAGGATCGGCGCCTGCTTCTGCGTGACCGTGCCGACCACCATGAGCAAGTCGGCTTGTCGCGGCGAGAAGCGGGGCAGGGCGGCGCCAAAGCGGTCGGTGTCGTAGGCCGAGGCGCTGACGGCCATGAACTCCATCGCGCAGCAGGCGGTCACGAACGGGTACGGAAAGAGCGAGAACTTGCGCGCCCAGCCCACCAGTTCGTCCTTGCGTGTCGTGAGGTACTCGAACGACGCGGACTTGGTGTGGGTGGCCGAGGCCGCGTGTGCCGACGCAGCCGGCGCGCCGAAGGCGTCCACGATGGGGAGCGGTTTGCCGTACATGATTACTCCGTCACCGCTTCCAAAATGCGCGCCTTGTAGACGTACAGGAGGCTGATGACCAGCAGAAAGATGAACAGCGCCAGCGTGAACATCAGAAACCCCGACAGCGGTTGAGCGCCCAGGGCCCAGATGAACAGGAACATGGTCTCGAGGTCGAACAAAATGAAAATGATGGCCACCGCGTAGTACTTGATGGGCACCGCCTTCACATTCACGATATCGACGGGCGTCGCACCGCATTCGAAGGGCTCGAACTTGGTGCTCGTCATCGCCGGTTTGGGGCCCAGCCACGCGTTCAGCGTGAGCACGAGGCCCAGAAATCCGACGATCGCCAGCAGATACAGCAGGAAGGTGACGTAGGGGCTCATCGTGCACGCAAAGGGGGCCAGCAGTCAGGGTGGCGTACGCGAACTACGCGGGGTGCCGCCCCGATGCTGAAACTAGCGACTACACCGCTCTCGCGCCTCCTTGTCCGCCTGATGGCGTGCGAGGGAGAGCGCCCGACGATGGAGCCCTTGCCGTTGTGCTAGGACGGCCGCGTGGTCGCGAAGCGCCGCAGGCGCAAACTATTTGAGACCACGCTCACCGAGCTGAAGGCCATCGCCGCACTGGCGAGAATGGGACTGAGCAACAGGCCGAACGCCGGATACAGGACACCGGCGGCGACGGGAATCCCAATCACGTTGTAGACGAATGCCCAGAACAGATTCTGCTGCATCGTGCGCATCGTTCGCCGCGCGAGGGCGATCGCCTGGGCCGCCGTGCGCAAATCGCCTCGCATGAGGACGATGTCGCCGGCGTCGATGGCGATGTCGGTGCCGGTGCCGATCGCCATGCCGACATCCGCCTGTGCGAGGGCTGGGGCGTCGTTGATCCCGTCGCCGATCATCGCTACGACACGCCCTGTCACCTGCAAGCGCACGATTTCCGCCACTTTGCCCGCCGGCAATACGCCGGCGACCACGCGATCGATGCCCGCCAGGCGCGCCACGGCGCTGGCGGTGCGCTGATGGTCGCCGGTCAGCATCACGACCTCGAGCCCCATCGCCTGCAGCTGCGCAACGGCGTCGCGCGAACTGGCCTTGATGGGGTCGGCCACCGCGATCAGGCCGGCCAGCACCCCATCGACGACCACGAACAGGGGGGTCTTGCTGTCGGCCGCGAGACGGTCCACCTGCTCCTGCAACGGGGTCGTGCGCACCGCGTACTCGGCCAGCAACTCGGCGTTGCCGACGGCGATCGCGTAGGAGACGCCGGCCTCGTTCACCACACCGATCGCGCCGCGACCGGTCTGCGATGCAAACGTGTCGGGCTCCACGACGGAGAGGCCGCGCGCCGTGGCGTATTCCACGATCGCTCCGGCCAGCGGGTGCTCGCTGCGGGATTCGAGCGATGCCACGAGCTGGAGCAGCAGCGCCTCGCGGTGTACGAACGCGCCGTCCGCGGCCAGCACGATATCGGTCACCGCCGGCTTCCCCTCGGTCACGGTGCCGGTTTTGTCGAGCACCACGGTGGTGACATCGCCCGCCCGCTGCAGCGCTTCGCCGCCCTTGATCAGCACCCCGAGCTCGGCCCCTTTGCCGGTGGCCACCATGACGGCGGTGGGCACTGCGAGCCCCATGGCGCAGGGACAGGCAATGATCAGCACGGCCACCGCCGCCGCGAAGGCGCGCACCGCCGGCGCCTGCTCGGCCGCGATGAACCACACCACGAAGGTCACGACGGCGAGCGATAACACGATCGGTACGAAGATGCCGGAGATGCGGTCGGCGAGGCGTTGAATCGGCGCCCGCGACCCTTGTGCATCGCGCATAAGTTTGACGATCTGCGCCAGCACGCTGTCGCCGCCCAAGGTCGTCGCGCGATAGCGAAAGGCCCCGGTGGTGTTCATGGCGCCCCCGATCACGCGGTCGCCAACACCCTTGGTTACGGGCATCGATTCGCCGGTGAGCATGCTTTCGTCGACCGCGCTGCTGCCCGCGAGGATCTCGCCGTCGACGGGGATCCGTTCGCCGGGGCGCACGATCACCGTGTCGCCGACCATGACCGATTCGACCGGCAGATCGACTTCCGCGTCCTCACGGAGTACCCGCGCGGTCTTGGGTTGCAGATGCACCAGCGCCCGTAGCGCCGCCGACGTGCGCTGCGTGGCGCGCGCCTCGAACATGTTGCCGGTGAGAATCAACGCGATGATGAGGACGACGGCTTCGTAGTACACATCGGGGGCCACACCGCGGCTGATGAAGACGTCGGGCGCGACGGTGGCCACCAGCGAATACAGAAAGGCCGCCCCGGTGCCAACCGCCACCAGGGTGTTCATGTCGGCGGCGTGATGCCGAAAGGCGCTCCAGGCGCCGGTGTAGAAGTGACGACCGGCCCATGTCATCACGCCGAGCGTGAGCACGAGCAAGAGCCAGGTCGTGACGCGCGGATCGACGACGTACATCCACGGCGCCGCGCGCCGGATCGCCGGATCGAGCACGGCCATGGTCCAGCGCATGAAGGGATCGCCCGCGGTGGAGGCGCCACCGTGCGCGTGCATCGTGGCGGCGAGCTGGCTCATGAGCGGCATCGAGATGATCATCGCGAACAGCCCCACGATGCCGCTCACGAGTGCCTTGCGGCGCAACGTGTGATACGCGATGGCCGCGTCGTCGTCGCGCGCATCTTGCTCCTGGAGCGCCGTCTGGTCGGGCACCGCCAGCGCCGCGCCGTAGCCCACGTCCCGGATTACCGCCACGAGCGCGTCCGGGGAGGTGGTGGCCGGATCGTAGAGGACGGTCGCATCGTGGAGAATCAGGTTCACGGTGGCGTCGGTGACGCCCGGCTGCTTCTGCAGCGTACGCTGCACGCGCGACTGACAGGCCGCGCAGGTCATTCCCGAGACCGGGATGCGAATGGTGCGCGGTCCCGTGGCTGCCGGCGCGGTCATGGGCGCAGTCATGGGGCGTCCTTCGGTGGCGTGGTCTTGCCGGCCAGGAAGAAGTACCAGTTGATCCACGCGATCAGGGCGACGCCGGCGATCGCAACGAGCCACTCGATGCGGCTCATGATGGCTTCGGTGCTAGGCGGCCGACACGACGTGGTAGCCTTCGTCTTCCACGGCCGTGGTGATGTCGGCCGGCGTCGTGGCGGTCGGGTCGTAGGCCACCGACGCGGTGCCGATGACCACCTGATCGACCGTGACGCCGGGCACGCCCTTGAGGGCCCGCGTGACGCCGGCTACGCAATGGCCGCAGGTCATGCCGGTGATCTGCATCGTGAGCTTGTCCATCGGGGGCATCCGCTGAAACGAGGAATGGGGGTTACGCGACTTCTCTTAAGTTATATACCCCCCACCCCTATGTCAAGAGATCGCCTGTTTCCGTTGGTATCCGTCAATGGCGTGGTCGCTGGCAATGGCGTGGTGCGCACCACATAGTTGGGGATGCTCTCCTCCCGCACCGCCGCCGCCCTCGTGGCGATCGCCTTGTCCGCCCCCGTCGGGGTCTCGCTCGCCCAGGCACCCCTGCCGCAGTTCGATCGCGTGCTCCTGCTCGAGACCACGTCCGAAACCTCCGCCAATGCCAGCATCGGTGACGTGAACGGCGACGGCAAGCCGGACATCATGCTGGCCAAGGGGCGCCACTGGCCGTTGATCGACCGGCTCCTGCTCGGTGACGGGAAGGGGGGCTTTGCGCCCGCGACCGACCTGGGCACGGCGTCCGACCGCTCGTACGCGGCGCGCCTGGTGGATCTCGACGGGGACGGCGATCTCGACGTCGTGCTCAGTAATGACCGGCCCGACCCGAGTCTCGTGTACCTCAACGACGGGAAGGGACACTTCACGGTGGGCTCGACCTTCGGCAAGGCCGAGTGGCCGACGCGCAACGCCAGTGTCGCGGATGTGAACGGCGACGGTCAGCCGGACATCATCGTGGCGAACCGATACGGCAAGAATCCCGGTGGCAATTACCTCTGTCTGAATCGCGGGGCGGGGCGGTTCGACGATCAGTGCCTGCGCTTCTCGCAGGAATCGGCCACCACCATCACGCCCGCTGATGTGAATCGGGACGGGCTGGTGGACCTCATTGTGCCGCACCGCGATGGCGGGCAAAGCATGGTGTACATGCAGCAGCCGCGCACTGGCGCCGAACCCACGTTCACGGGCGTGCCGTTTGGTCCCGCCGACGCCGCGATCCGCGCCTCGGCGTCGGGCGATTTCAACGGCGACGGCCTCGTGGATCTCGTGGCCATCGATGAAGCGAACGGACTCTCGCTGTATGCCGGCACGCGGGCGGGCGGCTTCGCGCCGGGTGCGTCGTTGGGGCGGGAGCAAACGGCGCCGTACGCGCTGGCCGTCGGCGATCTGAACGCGGATGGCCTGATGGACGTCGTCGTCGGGTACGTGGAGGCGCAGTCGGTGGCGTACATCCGCACGGGTGCCACCTTCGCGCGGGTACGGTTCGGCGACGGCCGGGGCACCGTGTACGGCTTTGCGATCGGCGACGTCGACCTGGATGGTCAGGTGGACATCGCGGCCGGGCGTTCGGAAGCACCCAACGTGCTGTACTTCGGAAAGAAGGCCGTCCTCAATCCGGCGCAACGCACGGTGCCGCTTACTTCCGCCCCGTCCGCGTCGCCTCGGCGTCCACGTCAGCTTCCCACGCGGTAAGCAGGGCTTGCAGTTCGCGTACGACGGCCGGATGGCTCGCCGCGACATCGTGCCGCTCGCCGATGTCGCGCGGCAGGTCGAAGAGCAACTGATCGTCGCCGTCCACTAACAGCTTCCAGCGACCGCGACGTACCGCGCGCTGTTGCCGATCGCGCGTATCGATGCGCCAGAAGAGTGGCCGTTCAGCCAGCGTGGCCGCACTCATGCGCCCCGCTAACATCGGCACGAGATCGCGTCCTTCGAAGTTCGCGGGCACCAGCGTGCGCGCCGCGGTCAGCACGGTCGCCGTGAGATCCATCGTGATGCCCGGCGTGTTCGCCGTGCGGCCGGCCGGCAGCACCGACGGCCACCAGAAGATGGCGGGCACGCGGATGCCGCCCTCCCAGAGCGTATCCTTGCGATGAAACAGCGGGGCGTTGTTCGACAGCCACTCGCCGCCGTTGTCGTTGGTGAAGATGACCAGCGTGTTCTTGTCGAGCCCGCGCTGCTTGAGGGTGGCCATGATGGTACCGACGCCACCGTCGGCGTGTTCGAGCATCGCGATGTAATCGGCGCGGGTGGCGGGAAGGGAATCGTCGGGGCCTTGGAAGCGTGAGTTGTTGGCCGCGCGCGTGGGATGCCCCGGTCGCTGAAACGGCCAGTGCGCCGCGTTGTACGCGACTTCGAGAAAGAACGGTTGCGCCGCGTTCTTCTCGATAAAGCGCACGGCGCGCGACGTGATGAGATCGGTCATGTAGCCGCTGTCGCTCACCGCCACGCCGTTCTCGTACAGATCGGGCAGGCCGTCGCCCCCACGCGTATGCGTGTAGAAGTCGATGTAGCCGGCCAGGAAGCCGTAGAAATAGTCGAAGCCGTGCGTATTGGGCGAATACTCCGGGAGATAACCCAGATGCCATTTCCCCACGAGCCCCGTCGTGTAGCCGGCGTTTTTGAGCAATCGCGGCAGCGTGCTACCGTTGGCGGGAAGGCCGGTGCTTAACCATGCGCCGGCGCTGCCGAGGGCGCGTTCCAAGGACACGCGCTGCTGGTAGCGACCCGAAATGAGGGCGGCGCGCGTGGGGGTGCACTGCGGCGACGCATAGAAGTCGGTCAGGCGCACGCCGCCGCGAGCGAGGCGATCGATGTTGGGTGTGCGGATATCGCGTGACCCGTAGCTGCCGATGTCCCCGTAGCCCACGTCGTCGGTGAGTATGAGCACGATGTTGGGCGGCGCACCCGATGCCGCGTTCACTTGCGCACGAAGGGGCACCGTCGGCGCGCCGAGCAGCAACACCGAGAGTAGCAGGCCTATACGTCGAGCGACCGTCATGAACGCTTCCTCCCGTAACCGGTGATCACCGCGAACAGCACCATCGCCACCAATGCCCACGCGTACGTGTTGTACAGCCCCACCGTGCCGGCGGCCAGTGGCGGCATGCCGAAGGCCTCCCCGCTGCGACTGGCGCTGGCAGTGAGAATCGTGGGAAGAAAATACGGCAACAGAAAGGGCCACGTGCAGACGGTGAGGTCGAGCAGATTGGCGCGACGATAGCCGTCGATGCCGAAACGTTCACCCGTTTGCCGTGCAAACTCACCAACGGCCAGAATGGCCACCACACTGTGCGTGGTCAGCAGCACCGCCGCCGACACCACACCCACCATCCAGCCTTCGGCGGCCCGGGCCGAGTGTGCCCGTTGCTCCGAGGCGCGCACCAACCGATCGAGTACATCCGTGGCCTGCAGCGTGCCCACCAACGCCACCAGCAGCAGCGTGAACACACTCACGCCGATCGCGCGCTGCATGCCGTCCACCAGCACGCCCGTCGCGCCGAAGGTGTCGGGCGCGATGTGCAGCAGGTCGTAAGGCGCCACCAGCTCAAAGGCGAGGGCGATACCCACGGCGGTTGCGACGCCGGTTAGCAACGCGGTGATGAGATGCGTGCGGCGCAGCAGCATGGCAATCACCAGCGCGGGCGAGAGCAGCAGGACCAATCCTTTCGGTGAGGCTGGTGTCGATGCGGTTCCCTCGGCGACCGCAGTGCTCACGGCCTCAACCACCGTTCCTCCGCCCAACAACGCCGACGCCACCAGGGCCACGAGTCCCGCGGGTATCGCGTACCGCAATCGGCTGCGCACGGTACCGCCGATGTCCACGCGCTGGGTGCCGCTCGACGCAATCGTGGTATCCGACACCGGCGACATCGAGTCTCCGAACGTGGCGCCAGCGAGCACCGCGCCCATAAGTGCCGCCGGCATGGCACCGGCCGCCCCGCCCGCGGGATACAGAATCGGGCCACACAACAGGATCGTACCGAAGCTCGTGCCGGTGGCCGTGGATACGATCGCGGTGGTGAGGAAGGTCGCCGCCACGTACGCACCGCCACTCAGCCCCAGCGTGCGCGAAGCCCAAGCGAGTCCGGTCACCAGGCCACCCGCACTCAGCACCGCCCCCATCACGCCAGCAAACAGCCATGCACACAGCATCACCATCACCACGCGCTGGCTCATGCCATCCAGCATCGCCTCGGCATATCGCTCGCGATCTTTGGCGAGCACGAGGCCCAGTGTGAGCGCGCCCAGCAGAATCGGCCAGAACCCCTTCTCGTCGGGCGCCCCGTTCAGCGCCAGCCAGGCCACGCCGCCGAGGAACGCGGCGAAGGGGGCGAGCGCCCCAGCAAGGCCGCCGTGAAACGTGAGCGGCGTCGGGGACGGGGCAGGGGAAGTCGATGGACTGGGCAGAGGGCGTGACATATGGCAGGACAAGGTCGTGTGGCGCTATCGTTCGCGCCATGTCTGAGACCAATCGAGATCCCGCACAGGATGCGACTCCGCTCGCGCGCGACGACGCCTTCACGCTGTACGATCTGCGCGTGGAGGTGATGGCCACCGACCGCCCCATGGTGTGCAACCATCAGGCGGGCGATTCCTTCACGCTGCGCGGCGAAAACCTGGCGTTCCCGGCGGGGCAGACCTTTCCGCTCTATCCGCTGGCCGCGCTGCTGCCGCTCCTGCCGGCCAAGCAGCGTCCTACGCATCCCAACGACTGGATGACGACCGACGCCGACATCGCCTGCCCCGATCCGTATTGCGGTGGACGATTTCGCATCACGCGTACCGGTACCTCGACGTTCCGTCATGCTGACGTGACGCTGGTACCGCTGCCCGCGGCGGGGGAAACATGAGCGCCGCGCACCGTCCGGCGGTGCCCACGCGCGAATTGGCGCCGGGGTACGTGGTGCCCCGTCTCATCAAGGGCGGCTGGCAGCTGGCCGGTGGACATGGCACTGTCGACCGCGCGGAGGCGATCGCCGACATGATGGCCTTCGCCGAGTCGGGCATCACGGCCTTCGACTGTGCTGACATTTATACGGGCGTGGAGGAGCTTATCGGCGAGTTCTTGTGCGGTTGGCGTGAACGGTACGGTGCGGCCGCGCCGACGATGCGCGTGCACACCAAGTGCGTGCCCGACCGTGATGCGTTACCCACGCTCACGCGCGCCGAGCTCGAGCGCCTCATTGATCGCTCCCTCACGCGCCTCGGCGTGGATACGCTCGACCTCGTACAGTTCCACTGGTGGAATTTTGACATCGAGGGATGGCTCGAGGCGGCCGGCCATCTGGCCGAACTCAAGCGCAGTGGCAAGATCCGCCAGCTTGGCGTGACGAACTTCGATACGTCGCGTCTGCGGACGCTGCTCGACGCCGGTATCCCGATCGTGTCGCATCAGGTGCAGTGCTCGCTGCTCGATCGCCGCGCGCTGGGCGCCATGGCCACGCTGTGCGCTGAACGTGGCGTGGGACTGCTGACATACGGTGCGTTGGCCGGAGGATTCTTTCACGAGCGCTGGCTTGACGCGCGCGAGCCCATCGAGCCGCTCGAGAACCGTTCGTTGGTGAAGTACAAGTTGATCATCGACGAGTTCGGCGGCTGGACGGCGTTTCAGCAGTTGCTGCGCACCATGCGCGGCATCGCCGATGCGCATGCCAGCACGATTGGTGCGGTTGCGCTCCGCGCCGTGCTCGACGAACCGGCCGTGACATCGGTGATTGTCGGCGCGCGACACGCCGATCACCTGCCAGCCACGCTGGCCTCGCTGTCGCTGGAGTTCTCGGCGAGTGAGCGCGCCGCGCTGCAGGCCGTGGTGGCGGCCGCGCCCGGGCCACGTGGTGACGTGTATGCACTCGAGCGCGACATGACCGGCGTGCACGCGGGAATCATGCGGTACAACCTGAACGCGTAGCGGACGCGGGGAGCTGGGGGACCGCTCAGGCGGTCAGTGTTCAGTTGCTGATGTCAGACTGCTTATAGTGTTCGGAGTTCAGCACCGACGGTGCTCAGTGTCGAGCATTTGATGACCGCGGTGTGTTCCGCAGAGCCATCGTGGTCGCCGCACACGGGAGCAACCATATTCTCGAGACCGAGCACTGTTGGTGCTCAATTCTGAACACTATAAGCAGTCTGATATCAGCGACTGAACACTCACCACTCAGATCTCGTCGTTACTCCGGGAGTTTGTCGATCATCGGTTGCGTGATGAGCACCCGCCCCTTCTCGGTTCTCCGAAACCGACGAGCATCCTTCTCGGCGTCCTCACCAACCACCAGTCCGGCGGGAATGACTACGCCACGATCGATGACCACATCGCGCAGTCGCGCCCTGCGCCCGATTTCGGCGTACGGCTGGACCACCGCGCCATCGAGGTGCGCAAACGAGTGCACCTTCACGCCGGTGAAGAGCAGCGACTTCTCGACGTGCGAGCCCGACACAATGCCGCCGCCGGCCACCAGCGAATTGATGGCGGCGCCACGCCGATGCGCGTCGTTGTGGACGAACTTGGCGGGGGCGGTGATCTCGCTGTACGACCAAATCGGCCAATCCTGATCGTACAGGTCGAGTGACGGGACAACACTGGTGAGGTCGATGTTCGCCTCCCAAAGACGTTTGTCGCCTCCACCGTCGGTCACATCGCCACGGTGTTCGCGATCCACCACCTCGCCTTTTAGGGACAGTGCAGCACCAAGACGCTGGTTCTGGCCGAGCACTACAGTGGGGTGTACGACTGGGCCGTGAGGTCACCGCGACGGTAAGTCGCTCGACCCTTGCGTCTCGGCATGCTCGCGGGGCACGTTAGCGACATGCTGATATCTCATTTGCTTCGCCGCTTGGGCACGACGCGCCGTTATGCGGCAGTCCGTTATGCGGCACTCCTCTTGGCGCTCTCGGTGACGCTCCCCCGCGCCGCCCACGCCACGTGGTCGGTGATCGCGGTCGACGCCGCCACCGGACGCGTGGTCATCGCTTCGGCCACGTGCGTCAACAACAACGACGCCTTCCTGATGGGCGTCCAGGCCGTCGTCGTGCCCGGGAAGGGCGTCGCCGCCTGCCAGGCCGGCGTGGACGGTACCCACGCCAATCAGATGCTCGTGTATCGCGAGCTCGCCAAGGGCACCGACCCGGCGCGCATCATCGAGATGCTGTCGGAAGACCCGTCCTTTCAGTCACGGCAGTTCGGTATCCTCGACCTCACCGGGCGCAGCGCCGGCCACTCGGGGCTCACCAACGGCTACGTCAGCCAGGACATTCAGGGACGCGTCCCGGGCACGCAGATCTACTACTCGATTCAGGGCAACATCCTGCGTCCGGGGGAAGTGATCCCGAACGCGGTGAAGGCGTTTCTACACACCAAGGGTGCCCTCACCGATCGCGTGATGGCGGCCCTCGAAACGGCCGACCAATACGGTGGAGATAGCCGCTGTGTCTGTCCGCCCCTTCCGGCCGACGGCTCAGCCCCGGCCAGTCCGTGCGAAGGACGTACGTCGTACATCGCCTACATCCTGATGGCCGATCAGAACGACACCAACGGCGACTCGCACAACAACGGGACGTACGCGATGTATCTCACGGTCACGCAGCCGGAGCAGGGCGGACCGAACGCCATCAAGGCGGGTGAAAATCTCAACCCGGTAAAGACCCTGCGCGCGCGGTACGACGTGTGGCGCAAGCGCATGCCGAAGTCCTTCTCATGAACAGCGCGATGACGACGCTTCAGACGAAGGCGCACAGGGTGTCGCGGCTTTTGGTCGCGGCCACGGTGTTGTGTACCGCCACCAACGCTGTCGCGCAGGCGCGACCCGCCACGCCAGCCGCCCCGCAGCCTGCCCGGGCCCCCGCTCGGGCCGCGATGCGCGTGATATCGCTGACCTCCAGCGCCTTCACCGATGGCGGCATGATGCCCGCGCGCCATGCGCAAACCGGACGTGATGTGTCGCCGGCGCTGAGCTGGAGCGGCGCCCCCGACTCTACCCGCAGTTTCGTGCTGCTGGTGCACGATGCCGACGCGGCCATTGGCGATGGCACAGACGACCTGCTGCACTGGATGGTGTGGAATATCCCGGGCACCGCCACGTCGCTGCCCGAGGGCGTGCCGCAGGGCGCGCAGGCAACGAACGGTATGCGGCAAATCAGTGGTTCCGGCCCGTACTATCGCGGCCCAGCGGCGCCGGCCACCGGACCGGCGCATCACTACGTGTTCGAGCTGTATGCGCTCGATGCCATGGTGAACGTGGCGCCCACCGGCATGTCGCCGCCGCTTACGCGACGTGAGGTGATGGCGGCCATGGCGTCGCACATTCGCGGCAAGGGCGTGCTGGTCGGCCTGTACAAGCGACCGGCGCCGTGACCGATCAGCACGATGGTGTCGAATTTCCGACTGTCGATGCCATCCGCGCCAACCGGGCACGGCTCGGCGATCGCGTGATCACCACGTCGGTGCGTCTGTTGGTGGACGACGCACTGGCCCGCGCCGTGGGCGACACCACGCGCGTGTGGCTCAAGGAAGAACTGTTTCAGCGCACCGGCAGCTTCAAGCCGCGCGGCGCGCTGTCGGTGATGCTCGATCTCGACGCCGACGCGCTTTCCCGTGGAGTGGTGGGCGTTTCGGCCGGCAATCACGCCATCTCGCTCGGCTACTCGGCGCGCGTGCTCGGCACGACGGCTACGGTGGTGATGCCCAAAACGGCGAACGCCTTTCGCGTGCAGCTGTGTCGTGAACTGGGCGCGACGGTCGAACTTGTGGAGAACGTGCATGCCGCGTTCGCACGTGTGAAAGAGATTGAAGCGAGCGAAAGACGTACGTTCGTGCATCCGTACGAGGGCCCAAAGACCGCGC
>NSHR01000058.1 GCA_002737115.1 Gemmatimonadota bacterium
TGGCCTCCTCGACAATGTCCTTGCCGATCAGGATGGAGTTAGCATCGCGCGCACCGCCGGTGTTCACCGACACGTACCCGCCCGCCTGAATGATGCGGTCGAGGGACCCGCGATTCACCACTAGATCCTTCACGATCGGGAATCCCGCCGCACGCCACGGCTCGACGGTGATGATGTCGCCGTCCTTGAATGCGCGCATGTGTAGCTGGCAGGTGGCCGCCCCAGCCCACGGGCCGTGGGCCTGCCCGTTGATCATCATCGAGCACGAGCCGCAGATCCCCTCGCGGCAGTCGTGTGCGAAGGCCACAGGAATCTTTCCTTCCGCCGTGAGCTGTTCGTTGAGCAGATCGAACATCTCGAGAAACGACATGTCCGCGCTGACGCCATCGAGCGCATACGTCTCGAGCTCGCCCGGAGACCGCGAGGCTGGCTGACGCCAGACGTTCAGAGTGAGCTTCATTACTTGTAGCTCCGGGTGGAGAGGTGCACGTTTTCGTACACCAACGGTTCCTTGTTGAGAATCGGCGCCTTGCCCTCGCCCGCAAACTCCCACGCGGCAACATACGCGTACTCGTCGTCGTTGCGCTGCGCTTCGCCGGCATCCTGATATTCTACGCGGAAATGACCGCCGCACGACTCTTCGCGCGCGAGCGCATCGCGGCACATGAGCTCACCGAGTTCGATGAAATCCGCCACGCGGCCTGCCTTCTCGAGCGCCTGATTCAAATTGTCGCCACTACCCGGCACATTCACATTGCTCCAGAACTCTGCCTTTAGCGCCGGGATGAGCTCGAGCGCCTTGGTTAGGCCCTCCCGGCTCCGCGCCATGCCACAGTAATCCCAGATGATCTTGCCAAGCTCCTTGTGAAAGGAGTCGACGGAGCGCTTGCCCTTGATGTCGAGCAAGCGCGTAGTCTGCGCGCGTACCGACTCCTCCGACACTTTGAACTCGGCGTGCGTGGTGTCGACTTTCGCGAGCTTGGTACCGGCGATGTAGTCACCGATGGTGTACGGCAACACGAAATAGCCGTCGGCCAACCCCTGCATGAGCGCGGACGCGCCAAGACGGTTGGCCCCGTGATCGGAGAAGTTCGCTTCACCCGCGACGTGCAGCCCGGGGATCGTGCTCATCAGGTTGTAGTCGACCCACAAACCACCCATCGTATAATGCACAGCGGGGTAGATGCGCATTGGCTGCTCGTACGGATTTTCGTCCGTGATGCGCTGATACATGTCGAACAGATTCCCGTAGCGTTCGGCGATCGTGTTCTTGCCAAGCCGATTGATCGCGTCGGCAAAGTCGAGATATACGCCGAGTCCACCGGGGCCGACACCGCGACCATCATCACAGGCTTCCTTGGCTGCGCGGGACGCGATGTCACGCGGCGCCAGATTGCCGAAGCTCGGATACTTGCGCTCGAGGAAGTAATCGCGCTCCGATTCGGGAATGGCCGCCGGCGCACGATGATCCCCTTGCTTGATCGGCACCCACACGCGTCCGTCGTTGCGCAGAGACTCCGACATGAGCGTGAGCTTCGACTGATGGTCGCCGCTCACGGGAATGCAGGTGGGATGAATCTGCGTGTAGCAGGGGTTGGCGAACGCCGCGCCCTTCTTGTACGCACGCCACGTGGCCGTCGTGTTCGACAGCATGGCGTTCGTGCTGAGGTAAAACACGTTGCCATACCCGCCCGTGGCGAGTACCACGGCATCCGCCGCGTGCGACGAGATCTTGCCGGTGAGCAGGTTGCGCGTCACGATCCCGCGCGCATGCCCGTCGATGACGACCACGTCGAGCATTTCTTCGAACGTGTGCATCTGCACGCCCTTGAGGGCGATCTGGCGCTCCAGCGCCGAATACGCGCCGAGCAGCAGCTGCTGACCGGTCTGTCCGCGTGCGTAAAACGTGCGCGAGACCTGCGCGCCGCCGAACGATCGGTTGGCCAGCAGGCCACCGTACTCGCGGGCGAACGGCACACCCTGCGCCACGCACTGATCGATGATGTTCACCGACAACTGAGCGAGACGGTATACGTTGGCTTCACGGGCGCGGAAGTCGCCGCCCTTGATGGTGTCGTAAAACAGCCGACGGATGGAATCGCCGTCGTTCTGATAATTCTTGGCCGCGTTGATGCCGCCCTGCGCGGCGATCGAGTGCGCTCGGCGCGGCGTATCGTGATACACGAAGCACGACACCTGGTATCCCATCTCCGACATGCTGGCCGCGGCCGACGCACCGGCGAGACCGGCGCCCACAACGATCACACTGTGCCGGCGCTTGTTGGCCGGGTTCACCAGCTTCATCGAGAAACGGTGCTGGTCCCACTTCTGCTCGAGGGGACCGCTCGGTGTCTTTGCGTTCAGGTCGAGCATATCAGTGGGTCTCCGCAACGGGCGTCGCCAGCGCAGTGGCCGCCGACGATTCGGCGAGCGGTGGTGCCGGCGCAAACTTGCCGAGCACGGCGGCGATCGGGATGATCATGAAACCGGCGGCCACGACGATCGCAATCGCCAGCGCCACCCGACGCTTGAGCGGCTGCGCCGATGGCCGGGCCACGCCGAGCGTGCGCACGACGGCCCAGCTGCCGTGGTACAGATGCAGAGCGAGTGCCGCCATCGCCAGCACATAGAAGGCCGCCATGAGCGGATTTGACAGCAGAATGCGTACGTTGTTGTACGGATCGAGATGCGTAAAGTCCGGATGAACGACGCCGATCGTGAGCTGCAGCAGGTGCGCCACGATGAACACCAGAATCAGCACACCGCCCCAGCGAATCGTGCGCGCGGCGAAAGTGGTCACCTGCGGACGACGCACCGCATACCCGTCCGGGCGCGCGGCGCGTGCGAGCATCGTGAGCTGGTACGCGGCAACGGCATGCAGCACCACGGCGGCGATCAGACCGACGCGAACTGCCCAGAGCAGCGGCATGCTGGTGCGGAGCAAGAGCGCATACTGCGCCATAGCCTCCTGCCCCTTAAACATGAGCAGATTGCCGGTCATATGGCCGATGACGAACAGGATCCCGATGACCCCAGTCACTGCCATCACGATCTTCTTACCGATCGTGCTTTGCCAGAAACGCGAGAGTACGTACATAGGCGGGGGAAGAAGAAGAAACCGGCGCGATCACCGTGGTGAACGCGCCGGTCCCGTCAGAATCAGAGAGAAATCACGGACATCGGCTCGCGCACGGCCTGTGCGGAGCGCTCGAGCGCGGCGCGCTCATCGTCGGTGAGGTCGATTTCGAGGATCTTTTCGAGACCGTTGCGACCCAGCTTGCAGGGCACGCCGAGGAACAGCCCCGACAGGCCATACTCACCTTCAAGCCACGCGGCACACGGCAGGATGCGCTTGCGATCGTGCACGATCGCTTCCACCATCTCCGTCGCACCCGCCGACGGCGCGTAGTACGCCGAGCCCGTCTTGAGGTACTTCACGATTTCGGCGCCGCCGTCGCGCGCGCGCTGTACGATCGCGTCGAGCTGCTCACGCGGCATGAGCTGAGTGACCGGGATCCCGCTGATCGTCGTGTACGAGATGAGCGGCACCATCGTGTCGCCGTGTCCACCGAGCACCATCGCCTGGATGTCACGCACCGACACGTCGAGCGCCTCGGCGATGAACGAACGGTAGCGTGCCGTATCGAGCACGCCCGCCATCCCGATCACGCGCTCGCGCGGAAAGCCCGTCACCTGCTTCGCGACGTAGCACATGACGTCGAGCGGGTTTGAGACCACGATCACGATCGCGTTCGGCGACGTGGCCTTGATCTGCTCCGACACCGACTTCACGATGCCCGCGTTCGTATTTAGCAGGTCGTCACGCGACATGCCCGGCTTCCGGGCGATACCGGCGGTGATGACGACGATGTCAGAGTTGGCCGTTTCTTCATAACCGTTCGTGCCGATGACGCGCGTGTCAAAGCCTTCAACGGGCGCCGACTCCCACTGGTCGAGCCCCTTACCCTGCGGGATACCGTCGACGACGTCGACCATCACCACCGTGCGTCCAAGCGACTTCTCGGCGATGCGCTGTGCGGTCGTGGCGCCGACATTGCCCGCGCCAACGACCGTGATCTTGTTGACCATGTTGTGCCGGTTCTCCGAACGGGTGTCCGAACGAAATAGAAATGATGCGGAGAGGCGATGCCCGAGTGAAGACGCACCAAGGCGGTTACCCGAGCATCGCCGCTAAGACGAGAACAGTGTTTGGAACATAGAGTACTGCGCCAACACGAGCAACACGGGCTCGCCCGATGCTTCAACACGGGGCCGACGAGTGGTCAGCCGCCGACCTGACTGAGGGCCCGCAGACCGCCGACGCGCATCTGCAACAGCTCGTGCGCCTTCGGTTTCTCAGCGAGCGCCTGAAGAAACAACGGTCCCAGCGGCGTATCGTTCCGGATGGCGTCGCGCAGCAACACCTCGTGGTCACCGAACAGACAGGTCCGCAGCCGCCCATCAGCCGTGAGGCGCACCCGGTTGCACCGCTCGCAATACGTATGCGTCATCGGGGTGATGACCCCGACCGTCCCCGCGGCGGAAGGATACCGGTAGTAGACGGCTGGCCCGTTCCCGCGCGCAGGACCCGCATCGGGCTCCAGCGTATCGACTGCGCGGATGCGCGCCAGCACCTCATCCGTTGGGACTACATGATCGAAGGTGAGTTCGCTCATCTCACCCACGGGCATGAGCTCGATGAACCGCACATGCCACGGGTTGTCCCGCGTGAGCGCGGCGAAATCGGCGATCTCGTCGTCATTAATGCCACGCATGACGACCACATTGATCTTGATGGGGCCCAGACCGGCGGCCTGGGCGGCCCGGGCCGACGCGACGAGGTCGAAGTGCAGATCCCGGCGCGCAATCTTCACCACCCGATCGGGGCGAAGTGAATCGGCGCTGATATTGACGCGATCGAGACCGGCCTCAGCCAGTTCGGCGGCCATGGTCGGCAGCTTTACGCCGTTCGTCGAGAGGGCGATATCCTCGATCCCCGGGATGTCGCGCAGCATCCGCACGAGCGTGGCAAGTTGCGGTCGGATCGTGGGTTCGCCACCCGTAATGCGAAGTCGCCTCAGACCCATGGGGGCAAGCTGACGCACGACGTCGGCGATCTCCTCGTAGCGCAGAATGTCCGCTTTCGGCAGCCACGGGAGCCCTTCCAGCGGCATGCAATACTGGCAGCGGAAGTTGCACCGATCGGTGACGGAGATGCGGAGATACTCGATCTTCCGCCCGAACTGATCGCGCGATTCGCCGGAGATGGACGTGCTCATGCTCTCACCTTGGTTGGATCGATCCACTCGCGATCGCCGCTGAGATAGTGTTCGCGCTTCCAAATGGGCACGCGCTGTTTGAGCGTCTCGATCACGTCGCGAGCCGCGTCCATCGCCTGCGCGCGGTGCGCGTGCGCCGCGATGATCGCCACGCTGGCCTCGCCGATCGCAAGCGTGCCCACACGGTGTTCAACCACGAGGCGCAAGCCGGCGATGCGCCCACAGGTCTCTTCGGCGATCGCGCGAAGTTCCGATACGGCCATCGGCGCGTACGCCTCATACTCCATGCCGCTCACTGGTCGTCCGTCGTTCAGGTCGCGCACGGTACCCAGGAACAACGACACGGCGCCGACACCAGGTGCCTGTGCTCTGGACAGGAGCGCCGCCACGTCTATCGGCGCCGACACGATGGCCACATGCAACACGCCGCTCTCGGGCGACGTCATCCGCCCGCCACGGGAGGGATCAGCGCGATCTCATCGCCGACGTTCACTGCGGTGGCTTCGGGGACCCAGATACGGTTCACGGCCACGAGCGGCGCGGCGGGCAGACGGTCGCCGCCGGGCATGGTCCGGATGACACGCACCAGGTCGGCCACCTGACACGGCGCCTCAAGGGGCACCTCGAGCTGGCGGGCGCCGAACGCGTCGGCGTAGGACGCGAAGAGAAGGACGGAAATACTCATCTGATACAGAAGATAGCCGGAGACATCCCGTTCGGCTTGCTCAAGCCCACAAACATCAACGCCCCGCACGCGTGTGACGCGACGGGGCGTGGCCAGAAGGCCGAGCGAAACGACTGATTTACGCCTCGTTCATCTCGTCGCCCTCTTCGTCCTCGAGCATGCTCTCGTCCACACCGGCAACCATGGCACGCAATTCCTTGCTCGGCTTGAATACCGGGACCGGACGCGCCGAGACCTCGACCGGCGAGCCGGTGCGCGGATTGCGCGCCATGCGCGTCTTGCGCTGCCGGATCTTAAAGGTGCCGAAACCACGCACCTCGATGTTCTTTTGCTCCTGAAGGGCTTCCTTGATCGCGTCAAGAAAGGCGTCAACTACCCGCGCACAATCCTTCTTAGAGATGGTCGGTCCGGCCGTCCGCGCGATACGCGCCGTGACGTTCTCAACCAGATCGGCTTTCGTCATGGACTCTACCAAGGGGTCGACGTGCCGTCCCAGTATCAGGAGCGCCCGGCACGCATCAAAGATCAAGCGAAGGAACCGAACGTATGACCTTAGTGCTTGTCAGTCAAGCGTTTGGGTCACTTCACCGTCGGCGATTTTTCAGGGCGTCGAGAAACCGGTCGAACAGGGGAACCGCATCATGTGGTCCGGGTGCTGCCTCGGGATGGTACTGCACCGCAAAGATCGGCAGCGTGCGATGACGGAGTCCTTCGACCGTGCCATCGTTGAGGTTGACGTGGGTGATCGCGAGATCCGGCGCCCCCTCAACCCCCTCGATCGATCCCACCACGGCAAAGCCGTGGTTTTGCGACGTGATCAGCACTTTGCCAGTCTCGAGATCCTTGACGGGTTGATTCCCGCCGCGGTGTCCGAACGGCATTTTCTCGGTCCGCGCCCCGAAGGACAGGCCGATGAGTTGATGTCCGAGGCAGATGCCGAACATCGGGGTCTGCGTGGCCGCGATGGCACGGATGGCGGCCGGAGCGTAGGTCACGGCGTCCGGATCGCCTGGCCCGTTGGACAGAAATACGCCGTCCGGGTTCATGGCGAGGACGCGGTCGGCCGACGTGTCCGACGGCACGACGGTGACACGGCAGTCATGCGCCTCGAAAAGACGCAGAATATTGCGTTTGATCCCGTAGTCGTAGGCCACGACGTGATACGTGGCGTCCGGCTTGCCCCATGAGTATGCCTCACGGGTGGACACGACAGTTGCCAGATCGAGCCCGGCCATGCTCGGACAGCCTTCGAGAACCGCCAGCGCCTCGCGGGACGGCGTGTCGCCGAGCCCGATAACGCCACGCATGACGCCAGCAGATCGGAGATGCTTGGTCAGGCGACGCGTGTCGACTTCGGTGAGGACCGGGACCTGATGCTCTTCGAGCCACTCGCGGAGGCCGCCGGTGGCGCGCCAGTTCGAGTAGGTGGGGGAGAGCTCACGGACAACGACGCCGGCGACCTGCGGCTTCGCCGATTCGGGATCCTCGGTGTTAACACCGTAATTGCCGATCTGCGGCGCGGTGAGCACAACGGTCTGCCCGCGGTACGAGGGGTCGGTAAAGACCTCCTGATAGCCGGTCATGTTGGTCGTGAACACCACTTCCGCCACGGTAGGCGTGGCCGGGCCGATCAGTCGTCCGAGAAAAAGGGTTCCGTCCTCGAGGAGGAGGAACCCTTTGCGAGGCAACGTGCTCACGCGTCGGTTACGGCTGCTTGGCGGGTGCCGTCGGCACGGCCGGAGCGGTCGGAGCGGCGGGCTGCTGCGTGAGAGGGGCAGCCGGGGCGGCTCCGCCAGCGGGCGCGGATGACGGCGTCGTGGGCGTCGCCAGCTTGTCGAGGACCGACTTCGGCGCCGATCCACGCGAGGACATCATTTGCAGGATGAACGCGAGACCGAGGAACACGCCGCCACACCACCAGCTCGCCTTCGTGAGCAGGTTGCCCGCCTGCCGGGTGCCCATTACGGAGTCCGACGATGAGCTGGCGCCTCCGAAGCTCGCCGCCAATCCACCGCCCTTACCGGACTGGAGGAGCACGGCGATCGCTAGGACGACCGCGTCGAGAATGAGCAGAGTCAGCAGGAACGTGTACATGTCACGAAGCCGGAATCGAGTGCGTGCAGAATGCGCGAAAGCCGCGCCAGCCATGAAACATGGCTGAGGGAATGTGCCGAGGCAAGTCCTTCCCCGCCCAACAGTTGCGACAAATCAGGTGGGGGGCGGGCACGACTCAGCTCCGGACGATGCTGGCCCAGCTGTCGGCGTCGAGGGACGCGCCCCCCACGAGGAGTCCATCCACGTCGGGCGCGGCGAGCAGGGTAGCCGCGTTCCCGCGATTCACCGATCCGCCGTACAGGATGGGAATACCCGCCGCCGCCCGCTCGCCCAGCCGGCTACCGAGTGCCGTGCGGAGCACGTGGTGAATGGCACTCGCGTCCTCAGGCGTGGCAGTACGTCCCGTGCCAATGGCCCAGACCGGCTCGTACGCCAGCATGATGCCCGCCGCTTGGGCGTCGTCGAGTTCGGCCAGGCCGGCCGACAGCTGACGCTCGACCACCGCCGCCGTTGCCCCGGCTTCGCGCTCGTCTAGCGTTTCGCCGACACACAGCATCGGTACCAATCGCGCCTGGCAGATCAGCGCCATTTTTTGGGTGGTCATCGCATCTGTTTCGCCAAAGACGTGACGTCGCTCGGAATGACCAACCAGCACCACACGGGCACCGACATCTCGGGCCATGAGCACGGAGTTCTCACCGGTGAAAGCGCCCTGCGCCTCCGCATGCACGTTCTGGACGCCCACCCAGATGTCAGGACGCTCGCGCAGTCCCTCCACGACCGTGCTCACGGTGATGGCCGACGGAAAGAACACCAACGTGCGGTCGTGCATCTTCGGCGCCTGCGCAAGGAAGCGCTGCAGAAACGCTTTTGCGTCGGTGGGGCCGTGATTGAGCTTCCAGTTGGCAGCGATGACGGGCTTGTGATGCATGAGCGGCAGAGGACCAGTGTGGTGGGGAGTGTGGCGGGCGCAGACGGCGGCGTAGGAACCGCGACTCGTGAATCAGCGGAAGTCGAGCGCGGCGACGCCTGGCAGTTCCTTACCCTCGAGGAACTCGAGCGAGGCGCCGCCACCGGTGGATACGTGCGACATCTTCGACTCCAAGCCGGCCACGGCCACGGCCGCCGCGGAATCACCGCCGCCAATGATCGTCGTGGCTCCGCGATCGGTGGCAACGGCCATCGCCCGCGCCACCGCGAACGTACCCACGTCAAACGGCGGCTTTTCGAATACGCCCATCGGTCCGTTCCACAGCACCGTGCGCGCCGACTCGATCAGGGCACGGTACTGCTCCACACTGGCGGGACCGATATCGAACATCGCCTCGCCGGCTGGAATCGATGCGCGACCGACGACGCGCGCCGAGCGCCCAGCGTCCATCGACGGCGCGATGACGGCGTCGACAGGGAGCACGAGCTTGTCCCCGGCTCTCGCCAGCAGGTCCTTCGCCATCTCGAGCCGATCGGGCTCCACGAGTGAGTTGCCGGTCTCGAAACCCATCGCGCGGAAGAATGTGCACGCCATCGCGCCGCCGATCAGCAAGTGATCAACCTTGGGCAGGAGCGCTTCCACCACGTCGATCTTCCCCGATATCTTGGACCCACCGAGAATGGCAACAAACGGACGCTCCGGTGCGGCAAGTGCCCCGCCTAGATACGCGAGTTCTTTCTCCATCAGCAACCCGGCGACCGCTGGTCGGCAGTACTGCGCCACGCCGGCGGTGCTCGCGTGCGCGCGATGCGCCGCACCGAACGCATCGTTGACATACACGTCGCCCAACTCTGCGAGTTGCCGCGAGAGCGTCTCGTCGTTCTTCTCCTCGCCAGCGAGGAAGCGCGTATTCTCCAGCAACAGCACGTCCCCGCTGGGCAGCGCATGCGTGGCCGCCACGGCAGCGGCGCCGATCGTCTCGCCCAGGAAGTGCACCGGGCGCAGGAGCAACTGCTTCAGGCGCACGGCAACGGGGGCCAACGAGTACTTGGCGTCAGGCGCGCCCTTGGGACGTCCGAAGTGCGCGAGCAACACAACCTTCGCACCCCGATCGAGCAGCGAGTTGATCGTGGGCATCGCGGCCGTGATGCGCGTGTCATCGCCAACCGCGCCCGTATCGTCCAGCGGGACGTTGAAATCGACGCGCACGAGCGCGCGCTTACCGACAAGGTCGGCAGCGGAAAGATCGCGAATGGTGCGAGTCGTCATGGCAGAAAATACGACGGGAGTGATGTCGCGTGGGAACGGTCCTGCGACGCACGAGCCCCGGCACGCTGGCACCGGGGCTCGTGAACGAACACGCGAACAGAGAGAACGAGCGACCGACGACGAACGCCGGAACGCTTAGAGACGAGCGCCGACGAAGCGCAGCAGGTCGACGCAGCGCGACGAGTAGCCCCACTCATTGTCGTACCAGCCTGAAATCTTCACGAGCGTGCCATCGATGACGATCGTGCTGAGCGCATCGAGCGTGCACGAATGCGGATCGCCGACGTAGTCGATGGATACGAGCGGCACTTCGCTGTAGCCGAGCACGCCCAACAGGGACGTTTTTGAGGCGTTTTTGAAGGCGGCATTGACTTCCTCCTTCGTCACCTTTCGCTCTACGACGCAGGTCAGGTCGGTGAGCGATACATCGGGCGTTGGCACGCGGACGGCAATACCATCGATCTTACCCTTCACTTCCGGAATCACGAGTGCCGTCGCCTTGGCCGCACCCGTCGTGGTCGGGATCATCGACACCGCGGCCGCGCGGGCACGACGGAGGTCCGTGTGCGGAAGATCGAGGATAGACTGGTCGTTCGTGTAGCTATGGATCGTGACCATCGAGCCATGCACAAAGCCGAAGTTATCACGGATGATCTTGACCATCGGCACGAGACAATTGGTCGTACACGACGCGTTGGAGATGATGTGATGCGACGCCGGATCGTACTTGTCACTGTTTACACCCATCACGACCGTAATGTCTTCGTTCGTGGCCGGTGCCGAGATGATGACCTTCTTGGCGCCCGCGTCCATGTGCTTCTTGGCCTCGGCTGCCACGGTGAAGCGGCCGGTCGATTCGAGCACGATCTCGACGCCCATGTCGCCCCAGCCGAGCTTGGCCGGGTCGCGCTCGGCGAGAATGCGAATGCGATCGCCGTCGATCGTAATGCTCTCGGCATCATGAGTGACCTCACCGTAGTAGCGCCCGTGCACCGAGTCGTACTTGAAGAGGTGCGCCAACGTCGCGGTATTGGTGAGATCGTTGATGGCAACGAACTCGAGGTCAGCGACGCCCTGCTGCTTCGCGGCGCGAAGGACTTGGCGGCCGATACGGCCGAAGCCGTTGATGCCTACGCGAATAGCCATTCGTGTCAGTTCCGGAGTAAGTCGTAGTCAGAAACGGCCCGGTCGCCCGGTTCAGGCGCCCGTCCGAATGTCACACAGGAGATGATACGGGCGCCGCCGTCAGCGAGGGCATGAGCGCACGCGTTGATCGTTGCCGCCGTGGTGATCACATCGTCCACTAGCACGATGTGTGCCCCCCGAAGACGCGCGCGGGCGAAACCCGCCGCCACGAACGCACCGGAAACGTTGCTTGCCCTCTCCGACGGTGTCAACCGTACTTGTGATCTGGTATCGCGGTTGCGCTCGAGTATGTCGGTCCACACGGGGATCCGCCATTCGGCCGACAGGGCGGTGGCGAGTTGCTCCGCTTGGTTGTAGCCGCGCTCACGTCGGCGGGTACTCGAGAGCGGAACGGGAACGAGGGCGGATCGCTCGCGCATGACGTCAACTGGCCATTCGAGGCGGGCCATCCGTCGGGCCATCGGTCTCGCCACGGCGTGCCATCCATCGTACTTGAGCGCATGCACGAGGGCGGCCCCCGTCCCCTCGTCTATGCGACACACGGAGCGTACCGCGCGGATCGTGGGCAGGAGCCGGAGACACCATCGACAAGGAGGGATCACGCCGGATGGCGTGGCCTCAATGGGCAGTGGGATTGACGGCGAGAGGCGCGGTTGTCCGCAACGGGTGCACTGCGGCCATCCCAAGGGTACGACCCGCGCCAGGCACGCTTGGCAGACGATACCGTCGGCGTCCGCTCGGTGTAGCGACCGGCAGACCGCACAGGCGGAGGGCAAGAGCAGATCGACCAACCCGCGCGCCGCCACCCGCGCGATCCGCGTAGCGACGGCCAACGGCCCCGCCCCAGCGACAGCGGGTACCCCTAAGAGCGCCGACGCGCGACGCGGCATCATGAGGTGTGGTACGTCGGCGGCACGGCATTGAGCGCGAGCCACATTGCCTCTCTCGGCGCCGGGATATCGAACCACGACTCGAAGGCCGCGGCCCCCTGCTCCACCAGCATGCGCAGGCCGTCCTCGGCCCGCAGGCCGGCGCGACGGCACTCGGCAATCCACGGCGTGAGTCCCGGGCGATAGACCAGATCAAATACAGCACACCGCGCCGAGAGCGCGCTCACCGCGACGGGAAACACGTCATCACGCAATCCAATCGGCGTAGCGTTGATCACGAGCGCCGCCGCGCCGACCGCGACGTCCACCGCGTCCATTGACGCGATCTGCGCCGGAATGGACAACCGCGCCGACAAGGCCTGCGCACGCGCGGCATCCCGCGCGACGATCGTGATGTGTCGGTATCCGAGGTCGTGCAACGCGACCAGCGTCGCGGCGGCTGATCCTCCGGCGCCGATGAGCACCACCGGGAGGTCGCGCCGGTCGACGACATCGCTCGAACACAACGCCGTGATGGTGGCTGCCGCACCTTCAACATCCGTGTTGTGGCCGACGAGCGCGCCGTGCTCCGTCCAAAACGTGTTCACGGCACCTACCCGGCGAGCCACCGGCGTGCATCGCGCGATCAGGCCCGCCGCGGCTTCCTTGTGCGGGATCGTGATGTTGCCGCCGGCGCCTTCGGCCGCGAGCCGCGTTAACGCATTGGACAGCTGATCGGGGGCGACGTCCTCTCGGTCATACGGTACGGACAGCCCTGCGGCGCCCAGCGCGGCACGCTGAAACACGGGCGACAACGAGTGAGCCACCGGTTGCCCAATGATGGCGAGTCGAGAGGGGCGCTGCGCCGCGCACACCGGTCGTTCCATGGGACGCGTCATGACCGGCGACGGCTCAGTGCGCGCGGCGCGAGCGATCGGCGACTAGCCGGTCCAGCACGGCGTCGATCGCCAGCTCGAGCTCCACGAACGTGGCACGATAGACGTCGAGATCACCGCCGAACGGATCACTGATCGGACGAGGCGTTTCACCGGCATAGTCGGTCAGTAGCCACGACCGCCCCATCCCACCGAGCGCTTCGGCGCGGTCGAGGTGGTGCGGGCCCATGGTGAGGATAAGCTGCGCATTGCTCACGAGCTCCTGCGCCAAGGGGTGCGACCGATGATCGCCAAGATCGAGACTGTGCTCGAGCGCCACGAGCAGGGCGCCATCCGACGCCGGTGAGTCGGCCCAGGCACTCGTGCCCGCGCTTCCGACCGTCAGGTCGGTAATTGCGCGGTCGGCGATCATGCGCCGCGCGATTACCTCAGCGAGCGGGCTACGACAGGTGTTTCCAGTACAGACGAAGAGCAAATGCATGCGGTGCGCGCCCCTCGGCGTCTGCTAGGTATCGCCCACGAGATCCGGCACGCATTCGCGCAGCTGGATTGCCGTCAATACACCTGGACGGATCACGCGAGCACGACGTCCCGTACAGTCCACCACCGTGGACGAACGGGACGGGGCGAGTCGACCACCGTCGAGCACGTGCAGCAGCCCGCGATGAATTGCGTCCGGCCACTGCTGTACAATGTCAGCGGCCGTCATCGCCGGCGGAACCCCGGGTCTGTTCGCACTCGTGCTCGTAATCGGCTCGCCGTAGGCCGCGAGGAGGCGCTGCAGCCCGACGTGGGGCGTCCAGCGCACGGCCACGCCACCTTCCGGTCCGCGCAGTCGCGCCGACACGCGTTGATCCCCGCCGCGCAGCACGAGCGTCAGCGGACCGGGCCAGAAGCGCGCCGCCAGCGTGGACGCATACGTCGGCAGGTGCAGGTCGAGACGGGCGAGGTGCGCCGGATCGTTGATGAGCAGCAGGAAAGGTTTTCCGGGTGGGCGGCCCTTCATCCGCACCAGCGCCTCCACCGAGTCATGATCGACGGCCGTGCCAAATCCGTAGACGGTCTCCGTTGGATACGCGAGGACGCGCCGTTCACCGAGATGTGCAATCGCATTGCGCAGCGCGGCCTCGACCTCAACGGGAGACCAGAAGGGGATGGCGAGCGCTTCGCGATGCACGGACACCGGCGCCTACTCCGAAAGCATGCTGAGGGCGTCGGCGCGCGCAAAATCGACATCCTCGGTGATCTTCATGCCGCGCTCGCTGCCGCGAACGACCACGACTGGCAAGCCCAGTCGTTCGCACAATCCAGCGTCATCAGTCGCGCCGATTCCATCGCGACGAGCCGCGACGTGCGCCTGCTCAAGCATCGTCCGCGGAAATGCCTGCGGCGTCTGCGCGCGCCAGAGATTGGTGCGATCGACGGTGCGTACGATGCGGCCTTCGCTATCCACTTCCTTGAGCGTATCGACCACCGGCAACGCCGCGACGGCGCCGTGGCCCTTTCTCGCCTCGGCAATCACGCGGTCGATGGTGGCATCGGTAACGAGCGGACGCGCCGCATCGTGCACGACGGCGATAACCACCTCTTCCGGCAAATCTTCGAGGCCATTGACGACACTTTCATGCCGCTCGCGCCCACCAACGGAGACAAGCAATCGATCGACGTCACATTGGAACAACCATGGTGGCGGATCGGCCGCGTACGCCTTCGGCAGCACGACCACGACGATCGCGACATCAGGGCGCGCCATGAAGGCTTGCACGCTGTGCAGCAGCGCGGGCTTCCCGGCAACCCAGCGGAACTGCTTCAGCTCGGCGCTGCCGGTACGCGAACCGGAACCACCGGCCACGATCACCACCCCCACGTCGCGCACGACGCCGTCGGACACGACCGCTTCGTCGGTGCGTGACATGATGACGGGCGGCGCTATCACGCGCCGTGGCGCGGCGGGTATCTCACTCATATGGCATCCTTACCGACCGTTTTCTGGAGCACGTCGCCTAGTGTTCGCACGCCGATCACGGTGATGTCCCCAGGCACTCGGCGCGGGATGGCGCGATCGGAGAGGTACGCGCGCGTCATGCCGAGCTTCGCGGCTTCGGCCAGGCGTCGCTCGACCTGTGATACAGGGCGGACTTCCCCGCCAAGTCCAACTTCGCCGAGGAAGATCGCCTGGGCTGGGAGCGGCTTATCGACCACGCTGGACGCAATAGCGGCTACGATCGCGAGATCGACGCTTGGCTCCTGCACGCGCATGCCACCGACGATGTTGCAGAACACATCGAGCTGTGCACAGGAGAAGCCACCACGCTTGTCGAGCACGGCCAGCAAGAGGGCGAGGCGGCGCGCGTCGATGCCATTCGCCACGCGCTGCGGTGTGCCGAATCCGGCACGCGCCGCGAGCGCCTGCACTTCCACGAGCACCGGACGGGTGCCTTCCATCAGCGCACACACGGCGCTTCCGCTCGCCACATCGCGACGATCGCCGAGGAACAGCGCCGACGGATTCTCAACGGGAATAAGCCCCGTACCGACCATCCGAAACACGCCGATCTCGTCGACGGATCCGAAACGGTTCTTTGTGGCACGCAGCACGCGATGGTCGAGGGTCCCGTCGCCCTCGAAGTACAACACGGTGTCGACGATATGCTCGAGGGTCTTCGGGCCGGCGATGCCACCCCCCTTCGTAACATGTCCGATTACGAACACTGCCGTTCCCGTGTCCTTGGCAAAACGCATGAGGCGCGCGGCGCACTCACGCACCTGCCCCACGTTGCCAGGCGCACCCTCCAGCAGTTCGGTGTGCACCGTCTGAATCGAGTCGATGATCAAGACGCTGATGCGGCGTCCGTCCGCCGTTGGCTGCGCGGCGGTCGCTAGAATGGTCTCCAGCGACGTCTCCGTGAGCAACGACACCGGCGATGCATCCTCGGCCAGACGGTCGGCACGCAGACGGACCTGTAGTGCGCTCTCCTCGCCTGACACGTACAGCGTGGCGAGTCCCGCCGTCTCGAGACGGGCCGCGACCTGCAGCAACAGCGTGCTCTTCCCGATGCCAGGCTCACCGCCGACGAGGACCATGCTTCCCGGGACGAGTCCGCCTCCAAGCACGAAGTCGAATTCGTTGAGCTGTGTCATCCATCGCGGGGTATCGGCCGCGGTGACATGCCCAAGCGTGACGGTGCTCGCAGCGATGCCGGGAAGACTACGCGCCGCCGTGCGCTTGCTGGTCGGCGTGCTCGACACCGACTCCTCGCCAAGCGTGTTCCACGCATCGCAGCTGTCGCAGCGTCCCGCCCACTTAGGAAATTCGGCGCCGCATTCCGTGCAGCGATAGACCGTTTTGGCTTTGGCCATTACGACGGGCTCAGAACGGCGTCCCGCCGAAATCGTCGGCACCCTTCACCAGCTTGGGTCCACCGAAATCCGGCTTCGCACCACCGTAGTTCGACGGATCCTGTCGACCCGAGAAGTTGTCGAAGCGCGTGTACTGCTTATGGAAGTACAACCGCGCACTACCGATCGGTCCGTTGCGCTGCTTGCCGATGATGATCTCGGCCCGCCCCTCAAGATCCGGATCCTTGAGCCGACCATTCTCGTCGCGTTCCGCGTACACTTCCTGCCGGAAAATGAACATGATCACGTCGGCGTCCTGTTCGATGGCGCCCGACTCTCGCAGGTCGGAGAGCTGCGGGCGTCCCTTGTCGTCTCCCGTGCGCTGTTCCGGGGCACGCGAGAGCTGCGACAGCGCCACGACCGGTACGCCGAGTTCTTTGGCCAGCGACTTCAGGCCGCGCGAAATCTGCGAGACTTCCTGCTGCCGGTTCTCGACGCCGGTCGGTCCCGTCATGAGCTGCAAATAGTCGACGATGATAAGCCCGAGGTCATGCTCGGACTTGAGTCGACGCGCCTTGGCGCGCATCTCGAGTAGGGTAATGCCGGGCGTGTCGTCGATGAAGATGGGAGCATGGCTCAGGATACCAGCGGCCTGCGCCAGACGTGGCATCGATTCGT
>NSHR01000059.1 GCA_002737115.1 Gemmatimonadota bacterium
CTCTTCCGATCTAAAAGGTGATGCGAAAGGAGTGACGTCGCGGTTCAGCAGTTCGTAAAACAAAACCGCCCCGGAGCCAATTGCTCCGGGGCGGTTTGCCATTCAGCCGCGCTCGTGAACGCCGAGCCTCAGCCCTTCGGACCCGCGCCCAGAATCGCCGGCGACACCGCCGCGCCGAACTTCGTGATGTTGTCGCGGAACATGCCTGCCAGCTTGCTCGCCTGCGCATCGTAGGCGGCGCCATCGGCCCACGTACGGCGCGGGTCGAGCACGTCGCTCGGCACGCCCACCACAGCGTTGGGCAGCTGCAGCCCGAAGATAGGATCAGCGGCGAAGCTCGCGTTGGACAGCGAGCCGTCGAGCGCGGCACGCACCATCGCGCGCGTGTAGCTCAACTTCATACGCTGACCCACGCCGTACGCGCCGCCGCTCCACCCGGTGTTCACCAGCCACACCTGCGAGCCGTGCGTGTGCAGTAGTTCACCCAGCATCTCGGCGTACTTCGTGGGGTGCCACACCAGGAACACCGCGCCGAAGCAGGCCGAGAACGTGGCCTGCGGTTCGGTGACACCGCGCTCGGTGCCGGCTACCTTGGCCGTGTAGCCCGACAGGAAGTAGTACATGGCCTGCTCGGGCGTCAGCTTCGCGATCGGCGGCAGTACGCCAAACGCGTCGGCGGTGAGGAACACCACGTTCTTCGGGTGTCCACCGCGGCCGCTCGGCACGTGGTTCTTGATGTAGTGCAGCGGATACGACGCACGGGTGTTTTCGGTGATGGACTGATTCGCGAAGTCCACCGACCGTGACGGCTCGTTGAGTACGACGTTCTCCAAGACCGTGCCGAACATCTGCGTGGTCTGATAAATGTCGGGCTCGTTCTCGGGCGACAGGTTGATCACCTTTGCGTAGCAGCCCCCTTCGAAGTTGAACGTGCCTTCGGGAGACCAGCCATGCTCGTCATCGCCGATGAGCCCACGCGTGGGGTCGGCCGAGAGCGTCGTCTTGCCGGTGCCCGACAAACCGAAGAACAGCGCCGTGTCGCCGGCGGGGCCGATGTTGGCGGAGCAGTGCATCGAGAGCACACCCTGCTTCGGCAGCAGGTAGTTCATGACGGTGAACATCGCCTTCTTGAGCTCACCGGCGTAGCGCGTGCCACCGATCAGGATTGTGCGTTCGGCGATGTTCAGCACGATGAACGTGCCGGTGCGCGTGCCGTGCTTCGCCGGGTCGGCCTGATACTCGGGCGCGTGGTACACCGTGAAGTTCGGCGCGAACCTGGCCAGGTCTTCAACGGCCGGGCGGATGAACATGTTGCGCACAAACGACGCATGCCAGGCATTCGGCAGCACGTAGCGCACGCTCAGGCGCGTGGATGGATCGGCGCCGCAGTACAGGTCCTGCACGAACAGCTCGGGGAGCGCGTTCAAGTAGTTCTTGACGGCTGCCTTCAGCGCTTCGTAATGCGCCTGCGTCATCGGCTGATTGACCTTGCCCCAGTCTACATCGGCTTCGCTCGACGACTCTTGCACCACGAACTTGTCGTTCGGTGAGCGGCCCGTGTGTGGCGACGTGACCGCGACGAACGGCCCCATCTCGGCCAACCGACCTTCGCCGCGGCGCATGGCCGCTTCGACGAGCTCGGGAGCGACCAAGTTCCAGTGAACGGCACCGCTCGGTGTCAGGCCCTGGGAGGCGAGGCCTTCAAGGCTCTCGCGGCGAACGGCAGCGGACGGAGTGACCTGTGTCGCCATGGTGCGACCCTCACGGAAAACGGACGGCGGGACAGGCCCAGTCGAGCGCGCACGGTGCAGCGCTTGACCTGTCCTACAAAAGTGTGCTTCAGCGGTGCGGAACTGCGATCAATGAATTCGGCTTTCCTTCGGTCGTGCAGCGAGCCGAAACCGAAACATGACGGAGGACGCGCCCTGGCTCAAGCGGAGTCTTCCCTTTTCCCGCATGAATTCTCCCCACGGGCGCATGATGCGTGGCCACGTCAGAGCGTAATGTCGGCCGCTCGACCGAGCACGTTTCGCAGTGTATTGCGATCCCGATCCGTTGGCGTGCGCACGGTGGGGCGTGTGTACATCACATCGGTGGTTTGCGGACTGTGCCCACCGATGCCGACGGCGTGTCCCACCTCGTGCGCCACGAGCGCATCGAGGGCGGCCTGGGTGGCCGTGGTGGTCATGTCCACGCGAATGACGATCGCGGTGGTGAACCCGGTTGAGGCGAGCGGTCGCAGCCGTTCAGCACGACCATTGAGCGGACAGAAATACGTGTAGCCCGCCGCCCCCGACGGACTGAACGGGCAGGAGCCGGAGACCACGGGCTGCGGGATGCTGCGATCGTAGACAATCACGTCGGCCAGGTCGCGGTTCGTCACGACGTCAAGCGTGAACTCGCGCTCCTGCGGCACGGCGTTCCAGGAGACCACCGCGCGCTGCACGGCGCCGGCCAGCTCTAGGCCGCCCGCGGCCATCGGCTCCACGAACACCCGGACCCTGGCGCCGGTGCTCCAGCGGTACAGCTGGCCGCCGGTGAGTTGGGTGGGATCGTACGCGAAGTCCGGGCGTATCACCGTAGGGTTGTCGCATCCGAGCAGCAGCATCGAAGTCATCAGCATCCTTGTGGCCACCCGGCGCGCCACCCGGTGTCGCGCCGGGTGGCACGCAGCGCCTACGACGGAAGGGTGGATAGTCGCCATCTTGGAAACGTGTACGGCCGGTGCGGGCGAGTCCAGCAGATGACCCACACCAGGAGCACTTACATGACTTCGAGTTCTCATTAGCTTTCAGGCACATCTTATGTCATGCGCCTTCTTCAAAGTACTCTTTCGCCGCCGCGCTCGGGCCGTCATCACGCTCGTGGCCCTCACCGGCAGTACGACGGTGCCAGTCCATGATCTGCGCTCGCAGTCGACGACCCACGGCACGACGCGCCATGTCCATGGAGTTGTAGAGGATGACGCGACCGGTCGTTCGATCGATGGCGCGATCATTGTGGTCGAGTTTCCGGGAGCGTCCGCCAGTGCGCCGACCACGTCGCGCAGTCTCCGGGCGGACTCCAAGGGACGCTTCGATTTCCGCGACCTGCCGGCCGCGGTCGTGCGAATTCGGGTTCGAGCCGTTGGCTTTGCGCAGTACGACGAGCGCATCGATCTCGCGATCGCGGACCGTTTGATCATCGTTCACCTTGAGAGCGCCATCAGTCGACTGAGCGAGGTGAAGGTGCGGGCCGATACGCTGATCGAGCGTCTCGGTCGCGTGGCCGCCACCACATCCCTCGATGCGGCCACTCTTGCCGCGACCCGCGGTCAGACGCTTGGTGAGACCATCAAGAATCTGCCGGGCGTGGCGGTCATCCAGTTTGGCCCGAGCGTCGCGAAGCCGGTCATTCGCGGACTGAACTCGCAGCGCGTCCTCGTGATGAACGCCGGACTTCGGCAGGAAGATCAGCAGTGGGGCACCGAGCACGCGCCAAACATCGACAGCTTCGAGGCGAGTGGTGTGACGGTCGTGCGTGGCGCCGCCACGGTACTGTACGGCGCCGATGCGCTCGGTGGTGTCGTCCGCGTGGATCAGGCGCCGCTCCCCGACTCTGGCGGCATCCGCGGCGATGTGGCGGTGAACACCTTTTCGAATAGTCGTCAGGGCGCGTTTTCACTGAGCGCCGAAGGTGGGGATCTCGTCCTACCGTTGCTTGGGCGTGTCGGGTACCGCGCCCGCGTGACGTCGCGCGTTGCCGGTAACGGCGGTGCGCCCGACTACTATCTCTCGAACACGGGCTTCCGTGAACTCAACGGCAGTGTTGCCGTGGGGATGTCGCGCCCGTGGGGAACGGCGGAGGTCACGGCCAGTCGTTTCGGCACCGAACTCGGCATCTTGCGCCAGGCCCATGTCGGCAATGCCGACGATCTCGCGCGGGCGATGATGTCGCCGCCCGACGACTCCGCGTTTACGTACGGCATCGGTCGCCCAAGCCAGAGGGTGAACCACACGACGTTGCGTACCCGGCTCACCTTTTCGGCCCCGCACGAGAGTGAGTTCGAGGTCGTATACGGGCTGCAATACAATCATCGACGGGAATACGACAACCATGGCCCCTTGCGATTCCGCGACGTGGCGGCGTTCAACCTGAAACTCTTCAGCAATTCGCTGGACCTGCGCTGGACGCATCAGCGCGTTCGCGGGGTGAAGGGAACACTCGGCGTCAGTGCGTTGGCGCAGGGCAATCAGACACTTGGCAAGGCGTTCCTTATTCCCGGCTTTGATCTGTGGCAGGGCGCGATCTACGCGCAAGAAGAGCTGGCGCTTGGACGACTGTCGCTGACGGGCGGACTGCGGGGCGACGCGATCTCACAGACCACGATTGCGTATGGCGATCAGGGTATCCGCAGTCCGGCCGGCACGCGCACGTGGAACGACCTGTCAGGGTCCGCTGGCGCAGCGTATTTGCTGGCCGATGGGCTCGACGTCGCGGTGCGTGTGGCGCGCGCCTGGCGGCCGCCGACCGTCAACGAGCGCTACGCGCAGGGCGTGCATCATGGCACGGCGCAGTACGAGCTTGGCAACGCCGCGCTGACCCCCGAACGGTCGCAGGGCGTGGAGGCCACCGTCCGCTACAATCGGCCGTCGCTGCAGCTCGAGGCCGCCTCGTACGCCAACCGCATCGCCGGCTTCATGTTTCTCCGGCCCGGCGCCCCGGTGCAAACGATCCGCGGGGCTTTCCCCGGCTATCGGTACGCGCAAACCGACGCGTCGCTCCGCGGCGTCGAGCTCTCGAGTACGTGGAATCCAGGAACGCGCTGGCAGTTCATCGCGAGCGGGACAGCCGTGCGTGGCACGGATCGACTGAACGGAGGGCCGCTCTTCGACATGCCGGCCGACCGGTTGTCCGTGACCACGCGATTGCAAGGGCGACGTGCGCGACTTGGCGAGTGGTATGTCGGCGCCGGCACGCAGATCGTTCGCAAGCAGGACGGCGTACCAGAAGGGACGGTCTACACACTTCCCACGGCAGGATACGCGCTGCTCCAACTCGAAGCCGGGAGCCGCACGCTCTCGATGCTGGGTCGCCAGGCGTCGCTGTCGCTCTCGGTAAATAACGCGCTCGACACGCGCTATCGTGATTATCTCAGTCGCTATCGGCTCTTTGTAAATGATGCCGGTCGCGATGTGGTCGTTCGCCTCACGATGCCATGGTGAATCGCGTCACGTGGGACCTCGGATGTCGTTGCTTCACGCGTCCTCGCGCCGCACCACGAATGCCGATGACGCAGGGGCGTCGCATTCGATCTCTTTCCCCTCTGCCTGTCCGATGGAGTTGTGTCATGGTTTCTTTGCGTATATCCCGTAGCATGATGATGCTTGCAAGCGCAGCGCTCGCGCTCGTCGCGTCAGCCTGTGGTGATTCTTCGACCGCTCCTGGCGGGGAGAACGAGACGATCTCGCGCGTCACGCTCGCCCTGACGTCACCGGCAGGCGCGGTTCTCACGACCTATATCGATGACAGCGATGGAAACGGGCCAACGGCCCCGACCGCTCAGGTCGGCGTGCCGGCCTTGGTCAAGGGCGTGACCTACAGCGGCGTGGTGAAGTTCGAAAATCGTCTGGCGTCGCCAGTCGAGAACATCACCGAGGAAGTGACGAAAGAAAGCAACGAGCATCGTGTGTTCTACACGGTGACGGGGAACGGTGTCACCATCACCACGACGGACGTCGACACCCAGAATCGTCCGCTCGGGGTGCGCTTTACCACGGCGGTGACCGGTACCGCGGCGGGGAACGGCGCCATTCGCGTGGTGCTCTGCCACTACGACTCGGCACCCAAGGTGGCAACGGCCACGACGTGCACGGGCGAAACGGACATCGCCGTGACCTTCAACTACACGATCGCGCCGTGACGAACATGAACGGCCAGCCGCTGCCAAGGCGGTTGGCCGTTCATCGTTTACCCCGCCGCATACCCCCGCAATAACCGCAGCATCCGCCCATCCGTTTCCGCCGGCGTATCACCCTTGGGCGTTTCGATCACCTTCGGAATCGTGGCCATCCGCTCGTCGGTCATGATGCGGCGGAAGGCCTGTTCGCCGATCGTGCCTTCGGCGATCAGCTCGTGGCGATCGAGATGCGAGCCCAGCTTGGCCTTCGAGTCATTCAGGTGCAGGCAGCCGAGTGTCTCGAAGCCCAGCAGGTCGCCGAATTGCGCGAACACGCCGTCGTAGTCGGTGGCCAGGTCGTAGCCGGCGGCCCAGATGTGCGCGGTGTCCAGGCACACACCCACGCGATGGCGCAGCGCCGCCGGAATGCGCGACAGCAGGTCGGCCATCTCCCCGAACGTCGATCCTAGCACCGTGCCTTGACCGGCCGTGAGCTCCATCAGCAAGCGAGTGGGCCCCACTTCGGCTTCGAGCGCGGCGGTGATGCCCTCGGCGTTGCGCGCAATTCCGCTCGCGCGGTCGTCCATGAAGTTGCCGGGGTGCGACACCAGCGCGTCGAGCCCGAGCGTGTGGCATCGACGGAGCTCGGCGCCGAAGCTCTCCACCGATCGTGCCCGGAGCGCGTCATCTGGCGAGGCCAGATTGATCAGATACGAATCGTGCGCACACGTCCAGCGCACCTTCGTCGCCGTCATCGCCGTGCGATACCGCGTCGTCTCGGCGTCGTCGATGTCACGCTCGAGCCATCGGTTCGCCTGCTTCGTAAAAATCTGCGCCCCCGTGGCGCTGATCTCACGCGCGCGCGCCGCCGACTCCCATGTTCCGCCGGCAACGGAAACATGCGCCCCGAGGGGGGAACGGTCCCTCGTCCAGTCGCCGGCATCGACCACGATGTTGGCGGTAATCGACGGGGCAGGCGGCGATGACGCCTTTCGGGTGGAGACCTTCTTCGCGGGCGCCGCAGTGGCGGATTTCTTGGCAGGCATGACCAACAATATCAGCGTCTACCGCTGTCCGCGCAGCCACTCCAGGGGATCCACCGAGCGGCCCTTCGGGCGGATCTCGAAGTGCAGGTGCGGCGGCAGGTCAGGGTCGGTCGCGCCCACGGTGCCGATCAGCTGCCCCTTCGGAATCTGCTGCCCCTTGCGCACGTCGATGCGTGACAGCGAACCGTACACCGAGTAGTCGCCGCCGCCGTGCTGCACGATCACCGTGGGGCCGTACGTGCCCACGTTGTCCGCGAGCACCACTTCACCGGCGGCGATCGACTTCACGGCAGTGCCCACTGAGGCACCGATGCCGATGCCGTTCCAGCGCGTAGTCGTGTTGTTCGGATTGATCACCCGGCCGAAGCGATACAGGATCGTGCCGTCCACCGGCCAATCGAGCTTGCCGAGGTCCGATGTGCGGATACTGGACGGCGCGGCCGGACGCGCATTCGGCAACATTGCTGCACGGCGCCGCGCCGTCTCCAACGACGCGATCGCGCCGGCTACCTTGGCTTCGTCGCGCGCCAGCTGCGTGAGACGCGTACGCGTTTGGGTGGCGCTGCGCTGCACGGTGGTCAGATTGCGCTGACGTCGTGATTCGAGGGCGGCCAACCGACGCGCTTCGCGATTCTTTTCGGAGCGGTTGCGCGCCACTTCGTCTTGCAGGTGCACCAGCAGCAACCGCTGTGAAATGATCTGGTCTCGCAGTCCTTCCACCCGTCGCACGAGACCGCGGTCGTGGAGCGCCAGTTCATGCAGATACCTGTACCGGGCCACCAATCCGGCGAACGACTGCGCCGAGAGCATCGCCTCTACGTCGTAGAGGCTGCCGCGTTTGTAGATCTCCACCATGCGATGTTGCAGCGCGGACCGCTTGTTCGCCAGCTCGCGCTCCGCCTTCACCAGGCCGGAGCCGGCCTTAATGACTTCGGTGTTGATGGTCTCGAGCTGCTTATCAAGCGCGCCCACGAGTCGTGCTGTCGCTTTGCGTTGCGCCTCGAGATTGTTCACTTCATCGGCCAACGTGCGCGCACTGCGCTGCAACTCGGCCATCTTCTTTTCGAGGTCGGCGCGCTCCGTCCGCAACTTGTCGAGCTCGTTCTGCTGCTGACGCAGCCGCTGTTCCGCCGAGCCAGTCGATTGGGCCCGCGCAACGGCTGGGGTGCCAGGCAACGCCGCCCCGGCCACCGTTATAACGAACGCGAGCGATCCGAAGGCGCGCACTACGCGTCGCGCCAGGCGCGGCGCAGGTGGCGACCCACCGACAACCAGCTCCCCACGAGCCCTAACACGCCACCAGCGGCGATGCCGAGCATGACCTGCTCGGCAGCAAAGAACTGCGCGGCCATGAGGTGCTTCGAGACCAGTTGTACGGCCGTCCACGCCAGGGCCGCCGCGATGGCGCCCCCGGCGAGTCCTTTGAGTGTGCCGTCGATCAGATACGGCAGGCGCACGAAATGGTTCGTGGCGCCGACCAGTCGCATGATCTCGATTTCCTCTGCGCGCGCCAAGATCGCCATACGGATCGTGGACCCGATAATGATGATCGCCACCAGAGCGAACACGCTCCCGAGCACCGATCCGGTGATGCCGGCAATGTTGCGGATGCGATAGAGCTTCTCCACCCACTCGCGACCGTAGCGCACTTCCTCGACGACCGGATACGTCTGCAATTGCCGCGAGATCATCTGCACCGTTTCGGGGTCACGGGCGCCTTCCTTCAAGCGCAGCTCCACCGAGCCCGGCAGCATTGCGGCGTCCATGACATCACGGAACTCTTCCAGCTCCACGCGCGCGCGCTGCAATGCCGAGTCCGGGCTCACGTAGCCCACGTCGGCGACTTGGGGAATCTTTTTGATCCCCTGCATCAGCTCTTCCACCTGCGCGTCTTTGGTGCCGTCGATCAGGAACGCGCGGATCTCTACGCGATCTTCGATCTCCAGCAGGGCCGATTTGATGTTGATCGCGACCAGCCCGAATAGCCCGAACGCGAAGAGGGAGAACGCAATCGTGGTCACACCGAGCATCGCCATCAGCGGCGCGCGCGTGAACGTCAGGTACACTTCCCGGAGGGCCAGCCTCATCGGCGACCTCGCATGTCAGCCAGCAGTCGTGCGGCATCGGTGCCGTCGTGCACCAGCGCCCCGTGATCGAGTTCGAGAAAGCGCAGATTCGACCGCGTAATCATCGCCACGTCGTGGGTGGCCATCAGCACGGCGGTACCCTGCGCATTGATCTCGCGAAGGAGCAGGAAAATTGCGTGCTTTGCACGGTCGTCCAGATTTCCTGTAGGTTCGTCGGCCAGCAGGACAAACGGGTCGTTGGCCAATGCCCGGGCAATGGCGACGCGCTGCTGTTCACCACCGGAGAGTTCGTGCGGAAACGCCGTGGCCTTCGAGTCCAGCCCGACCTGCGTGAGCAGGCGCGCGACCTTATGACGGATCTGTGCCTTCGGTGCGCCCGTGACCTCCAGAGCGAACGCCACGTTCTGTTCGGCGGTCCGATCGGAGAGCAACCGAAAATCCTGAAACACGATGCCAAGCCGGCGACGCAAGATCGGAATCTCGCGCGGCTTGATCGAATGGCTCGAAAAGCCGGAGATGCGCAACTCGCCCGTGGTCGGGCGTTCGGCCATCGACAGCAGCTTCAGCAAGGTGCTCTTGCCCGCGCCACTATGGCCCACCAGAAACACGAACTCCCCTTTGCGCATCTCGAAGGAGATGTCGCGCAGGGCCGTGCCTGATCGAGGGTACTCCTTGCTGACGTTCGTGAGGCGAAGAATGTCGGACACCACTTACTCCAATGCCTGGGTGAGATCGCCGATCCGTATCGACGCATCCTTGAGTCCGATAGGTTCGGGATGCGTGGCCAGGCCGGGGTACACCACCGCGGACACGCCAATCGTGGTCAGACGCGCGTCCGGGCGTCGGTGTCCAACTTGATCACGCGCACGAGTTCGGACGGGGCCGCCCCGACGACGTCCCGCAGGACGCACCCGCCGCGCGGCAACGTGTCGTCGATCTGCAGCTCGGCCAGTTCAGACCGTCGATCCGATACCACACGCACCAACTCGTGTCCGGTCACGAGTCGGACCAGTGCATCGTCGGAGCGTAGACGCACCATGGGCCCCCGGTCGGCGTCGCCGGGCTTGCTGCTGATGAACCCCACGACTTGCAGGACCGGGGAGAAACCGCTGAACATCCCCAGTTTCCGCGCCTTGGCCTTCTCTTCGTCGTTCATGCTACCCTCGCCGCGGTGCCGGGCACCGCGAAACCATCGTCCTGTCGCATGATCAAGCGTCGGCCCCGAAGCCGTTCCAGCTGCACCGCGGCAAACGCCTCGGTCACGGCCAGAATCGGTGCGAGTGACTCGGCCCAGATGGGTCCGTGATCACGCACCGCTTCCCAGTGGAGCCGTTCGTCGTCGTCCACCGCGCCGAACAGTTCGGCTGCCCCTTCATGCCAGGAGACCAACGCCAGCGCATGACGTTCGAGGACCGTCTCGATGGGGTCAATGTGACCTTCGTGAATCCCGCGAAAGGTCAGGAATCCCGGGAGTCCGTCGTCGCTGGCGTAGCGCAGCAGCAGCTTGGCCACGATCTCGTCGGCGCACGAGAAATCCAGCAGATTGACCTGCGAGAAATCGATGGTGGTCACGACCGAGGCACCGAGCTCAAGGACCTGCTCCTCGATCGCCGTGCGGACGGCCGCGCCGGTCGGGCGCGTGACGAGATTCGAGTACAGGTCGCACACCGTGCCGCGCAGCACGGTCCCGACGTCGATATTCACGGTCATCGGGACCTCACAGGGGGCCGCGCGCGCGGGCGCGCGACGCGCCGGCGGTTCGAGGCCGCACGGGGGCATCACCGAGGCGCTCCGGGATCGTGACCTGCATCTGCGCGCCGGGGAAAAACGGCAGTCCTTCGGTCATGGGGACGTCTTCATCCCAGTCCGGCGTGATGGCGATGCGTGAGGTGCCACTCCGCACTGACAGTTTGCCATCCCACCGCCCGACGAAACGACGGATGCCGGCCAGACCCTGGCCACGTCCTTTGTCACCATGACGGAAGCGGCTGACCGCGCGCAGCACGGCGTCTTCGAGCGCCATCGCGTCATCCCAGCGATCGCTGCGGCGATGCCCCGGCGAACTCTCGAGGGATTTTCGGAAACCGACCCCCGCGTCGCACACGGCAATCACGACCACGCGACGACCGAGTCGGCGCGCGTACTTGTACGTCTGCACGGCGACCCAGCCACCAAGACCGGCATGCTCCACGATATTCTGACACGCTTCACTCAGCGTCATCCCGAACGCGCCGGTGATGGCCGTATCGAGATTGAGTTGGCCGTGCAGGATATCGGCCGCCTTCTGCTGAATGCGGCCCACCACCCCGTGCACGTCGTCACTCTTCGTGATCGGTGTGATCTCGAGCAGCACATCCGACTCGTGCGCGTCACGCGCGCGCGGCACCGTGCCATGCATGTCGTACAACTCGGCCGCGTGGCGGAAAAATCCCGTGCGCGACCAGTACGACACCGTGTCGGCGTGCTCCGGCACCGCGAAGCCCATGCGGTCGGCGCGCGATTGCGCGACGCACAGCAGCGCCGTCAGTCCATAGGGCGACGCCCATCGCGCATGACGGGCGTCAACCAGGATCTTGTCACCGTCGGGGACCAACGCCAATTGCTCGAAGACCTGCTCGAAGCTCTGCTCATCGAGTGATGGCGGTACGCTGATGACAGACGTCACGAAAGGCTCAGCTCTCCGCGAAGATGATTCGCAAGACCGGAGGCCCCGCGATGCTCGACGTTGCGCGATGCGGCCATATTCGCCGTCGCTATCGCATCCGTCAACATATCACCGGCAAGCAGCCGCGAGAAATGGGTCGCGCCCCACACATCACCACATCCGGTCGGATCGCCGGGGCCATCGACCCGTGCCGGTACGCTTGGTACCAGCCCCGTACGCAGCGCGCCCAGCGCACCACTGCCGCCACGTGGCGATGTGGAGAGCGCAGAAGTGTGACCTCGCACAGGCGGCAAGTCGCGCAGTCGCTCGAATCCCGGCGCGGCCACGTACACCGCCCCGCGCTTGCCGAGGGTGACGCACAGGCACGACACACCGGCCGCCATCGCCGTGGCCGCCAGTGCCATCGAGTCGGGCGCCATCATCTGCATCTCGTCTTCGTTCACCTGCAGCACATCGAAGCACTCACACCACGCGGCCACATGCGGCAGCGGTTGTGCGACGCGCAGGCCGTCGGGGAGCACGGCCATGATCTTCATGTGCAGATCGCAGTAGATCGGCCCGGTGAAATGGGCCCGCACCAACTGCGTGGTCTCGAGATCGAGCTCCCATCCACTCAGAAAGTTGATGTACAGCGCATCCAGACGGGCCGCGTCGAGCACCGTCTTGAGTCCGAGCCAGGTCCACGCTGGTACGCCGCCGGTGAGATGCTCCGTGCGACGTTCGTCATCGAGATAGCGCAGCTCCACCCGATTGTTAGGGTAGGGCACACCGATGATCTCGGCGTCGGGCGCCATGTGACGCAGCGTCCGGCAGAACAGCCGGGCCCGATCTACCAGATCGTCGCCCACGCGAGCGAGCGGGACGATCTCCCAGTCATCGGGCAAGGCGGCATCGAGCGCCGAGAGTGAGTAGGTGATGCCGCCCCATTCTTCCACGGGTACGCTGCGCTTGTCCCGACCGTGCAGCACGTCCCACACGAACGAGCCGATCACGCCCACGCGCCGTTTGCGCGCTTCAGTATGCGCCGCGGCCGTACTCACGCGGGCGGCCGACCGGTGTGCTGCGCGATGAACGTCGCCACGGCACCCACCACCCCGGCGGTCCCAGGCAGCGTGCCGGGCACGATGCGGCAGGCATCCACCGCCGGCTTGAAGGCGCGACGACGCACTTCCTGGCGGAGCGGCACGAACAACGCTTCCCCCGCCTGCGTGACGCCGCCGGCGATCACGACACAATCGGGATTGAACACGTTCAGCAGATTCGCGATGCCCGTGCCCAGAAAACGTGCCGTGTCGCGCACGATCTCGATCGCCACCGCATCGTTCTGCGCCGCCGCGGCATACACCGTGGCCGCCGTGATTTTTGACACGTCGCCGTCCACAAATTCCGGGAGAATCGACTGCTGATCGAACGACAGCGCCTCGCGGGCGCGCTCGGCGATCGCCGTGCCAGAGGCATAGGCCTCCAGGCAGCCATAGTTGCCACAGCCACAGCGGCGACCCGTCTGATTGATGGTGGTGTGGCCAATCTCACCGGCCACGTCACTCGAGCCGTGATACAGCCGACCATCGAGGATGATACCGCCGCCGATGCCGGTGCCGATCGTCATGCCGATCACGTTCCTCGCGCCCCTGGCCGCGCCTACCCACCATTCGCCGTAGGTCGCGCAGTTCGCATCGTTGTCGAGTGCCGCCGGCAAGCCGGTGAGCGCGGTCATGCGATCGCGCAGCGGAATGTTGTGCCAGTTGAGATTCGGCGCCACGAGCACGATACCCTGTTCGCGATCGAGCGGACCCGGAGCGCCCACGCCCACGCCGAGAAACGCCTCGCGTAACACAACGGCTTCTCGCATCGTGTCGGACACCGCCGAATTCACCATGCGGGCCATGCGCGCGATCACGCCATCGGCGCCTTCATGGGCCGCGGTGGGTTCGGAGCGGAGTCCATATTGGCGCGATCCATCGGCGGACATTGCGCAGACGACAATGTTGGTGCCGCCAAGATCGACCCCGACAATGAACTGGTTGGCTGGAAGGGCAGTCATAAGGCGAAAAGATAATGCGGCCGCCCCGAGATGGCCCTACCGGAGGGGTGATGCGTCGCGCGGCTCTCGGGGCGGGTCGACCATCGGCGCGACCGCGGCTCCGACCGCGCTGGCCGTCAGGTCCCGCATGCACGTCCAGTGCCCAAGCGGGCACGCCTGTCCGCCGTGCGCGCTGCATGGTCGGCAGGGCAATGCGTCGCGTCCAAGCACGGCGTAACGATCGGCGAGCGGACCAAAGCCCATCGTCGGCACGGTCGGCCCGAACAGCGCCACCGTGGGCGTATTCATGGCGCTCGCCAGATGTAGCGGCGCCGAGTCGTTGGTCACGAGCACCGCGCAGCGGGAGAGCAGGGCGGCCGAGCCGAGTAGCGACAACTTGCCGGTGGCATCGATGATGGGCGGGCCACCGCGCTGTTGTACCGCGATACCGATCGCCGCCGCGAGTGGGGCATCACCGCCGGCACCGAGCACCACGACGCGGGTATGGGGGAGAAGAGCCACCAGCTCGCGCGCTAACGCATCGTAGGACGGCCACCGCTTGGTCGCCCACACGCTGCCGGGGGCAAGCGCGATCAACGGCTCTCCGTCGCGAATGCCGGCCACCTGCAGCAGGGCGGTCACTGGCGCCTGATCCGACGGGCCCGGATAGAGCGATGGTCGCACGCGCTCCGGGACGACGCTTGGCGCGCCGTGCGGATCATTCGCGAGCGCCCATAGGCGTTGCGCATGATGCCAGTCTTTCCGATACACCACCCGGCGCGAGTACAACCATCGCCCCGCCGACGTATCGAAGCCCACACCCGGCACACCGGCCAGTCGCGCCAGCGCGGCCGAACGCCACGAGCCTTGCGCGATGTACGCCGTGGTCGCGCGCGTGTCGCGCAATTGCGCCGCCACGCGACGCAGCCCGGCCACCCCGGCGTCGGCGTTCCGTTTGTCGTACAGAATCACCGACGCCACCGCCGGATGATTCGTGAGCACCGCCGCATTCGCCGGCGTCGCCACCACGTGCACCTCGCCCTCACGCGCCAGCCGCTCGAGGAGCGGGGTCGTGAGGATCATGTCGCCTAAGAACGAGGTTTGGAGGACGGCGCTGATCAATCGACTTGCAGTACCGCTAAGAATGCTTCCTGCGGAATCTCCACGCTGCCCACCTGCTTCATGCGTTTCTTTCCTTCCTTCTGCTTCTCCAACAGCTTGCGTTTCCGCGAGATGTCGCCGCCATAGCACTTGGCCGTCACGTCTTTCCGCAGCGGCTTCACGGTTTCACGCGCGATGATCTTCATACCGATCGTGGCCTGGATAACCACTTCGAACATCTGGCGCGGAATCAGTTCCTTGAGCTTCTCGGCCACCTTGCGGCCCCACTCGTACGCCTTGTCCTTGTGCACGATCACCGAGAACGCGTCGATCGCGTCGCCGTTAATGAGCATGTCGAGGCGCACGAGATCGCTTTCGCGATACTCCAGGATCTCGTAGTCCAGTGAAGCGTAGCCGCGGCTCACCGTCTTCATCTTATCGAAGAAGTCGAGAATGATTTCGCCGAGCGGGAATTCCCAGTCGAGCTCCACGCGCACGGTGTCGAGGAAGCGCGTGTTCTTGTAGATGCCACGACGCTCCATGCCAAGCGTCATGATCGGCCCGATGTACTCCGAGGGGCACATGATGCGCGCCCGCACATAGGGCTCCTTCACCCGCGTGATCACCACGGCTGGCGGCATGAGCGCCGGGTTCTCGACCATTAGCTCGGTGCCATCGGTTTTCGTGACCTGGTACTCCACGCTGGGTACGGTGGTCACGAGATCCAGATTGTACTCGCGCTCCAACCGCTCCTGCACGATTTCCATGTGCAGCAGCCCCAGGAAACCGCAGCGGAAGCCGAAGCCAAGCGCGGTACTCGTTTCGGGCTCGTACTGCAGCGACGCGTCGTTCAGCTTCATCTTCTCGAGCGCATCACGCAGCGTTTCGTACTGCGTGGTGTCGGTCGGATAGATACCGGCGAACACGAACGACTTCACTTCCTGATAGCCGGGCAGCGCTTCAGCGGCGCGATTGTCCTGATCGAAAATCGTGTCGCCGGCGCGCGTTTCGCGCACCGAGCGCACGGCGGCGAGCACATAGCCCACTTCACCGGCGTGCAACACCTCGGTGGGCACCTGACGCAGCTGCAGGTAGCCCACTTCGGCCACTTCGTACACGTTGTCCGACGCCCCGAAGGTGATCTTGGTGCCCTTGCGCATCGCGCCGTCGACTACGCGCACACTGGGAATGGCGCCCCGATACTTGTCGTAGTACGAGTCGAAAATGAGGGCGCGCAGCGGGCCGTTCACATCGCCCGACGGAGCCGGGACGCGACGTACGATCTCTTCGAGCAGCTCGGGCACACCGGTTCCTTCCTTGCCGCTCACCTGCAGCACGTCTTCCGGGCGGCAGCCGATGAGATCGACCACTTCCTGACGACGACGCTCTGGCTCGGCGCCGGGCAGGTCGATCTTGTTGAGCACCGGAATGATCTCGAGCCCGGCGTCCATCGCGAGGAACAGGTTCGACAGCGTCTGCGCCTGAATGCCCTGCGACGCGTCGACCACGAGAATCGCCCCTTCGCACGCGGCCAGCGACCGCGAGACTTCGTAGGTGAAGTCGACGTGGCCCGGCGTGTCGATCAGGTTGAGCTCGTAGTTCTGCCCGTCGCCCGCTTTGTAGCTCATGCGCACGGCATTGAGCTTGATCGTGATGCCGCGTTCGCGCTCGAGGTCGAGCGTGTCGAGCACCTGAGACTTCATTTCGCGCTTCTGTAACGTGCCGGTTTTCTCGATCAGGCGGTCCGCGAGGGTGGACTTGCCGTGATCGATATGCGCGACGATGC
>NSHR01000060.1 GCA_002737115.1 Gemmatimonadota bacterium
AGACAGCGCCGCAAACGAGAGCACGGCGGCGGCCGTGGAACGGGAGAGAGGCATTGGTGAATCGTAAGGCTTCGCCCGTAGGTTTGCGCCGCCGTCTATGTTGTCCGGGTACCCCCACGAGGACTCCCCATGCGCGTCCGTTCCCGCCCAATGGCGATCAGCACTGCCCTAGCCGTTTCGGTGGCCCTGTCGGTGGCCCTGTCGGTGGCCCTGTCTCTGGCCCTGCCGGCCCTGCTGTCCGCGCAGCGCCGTCCGGGCGTGGCTATGGGCTTTTACACCACGACGGGGCTGATGACCGGCGAGGTCGAAGGCGGCTCCGTCACCTCCAGCACGGCGCTGGCTTCGTCGCCGTCGTTCGAGGCCTCCTTCCTGCTCACCGCGCCGCTTAAGAAACTGCCTAAGCGCGCCTGGATCGTCGGCGTTCGCGCCCGTGCGCTCGCGCTGGGAGACAACGACTACTGCTCAGTGAGACCCGAGCCCGGCGGCTGTCGGATTCGCCGCTTCGACGAGCGGGCAGCGCTGCTGGCGGGCGGTGCGTTCGACATCCGGTCGACCGTGCTGCGGGCGCTCGTCGGTCCGGCGCTCTTCCGGGTGGAGGAGCAGGGCACGCGATTCGGCACCCAGGTTCGTCTCGACTTTGCGTCGCCGCGACTGCGCGGCCCGACTCCCACGCTCTTTTACAGCGGCACGTTTCTGGGAAGCCAGCGCGGCGAGTCGGTCGTGATCAGTACAATTGGTGCCGGCTTCCGCTGGGTGCGCAAGCGGTAGATTCCCCGCATGGATCGAAACGCACCCTGCCCCTGCGGCTCCGAGAAGAAATTCAAAAAGTGTCACGGCGCCGCCGTGCCCCCCGAAGCGGCCGCGTTGCCCGCGAACGCGCGCGCCGAATGGCTCCGTGGTGACGTCGTCTTGCAGCGCCAGAAGCGCGTGGGGCAGGAGCTGCTCGACTGGGCGGAGAAGAAGCTGACCGCCGAGTGGATCGATAAGTCGCTCGATGCGTGGGGCATGAAGGAGGACGAGGATGTCGATGAAGGCGTCGCCGACCTGTTCACCACCTGGTCGCTCTTCAACTACGAACCCACGTCACTCGGCAAGACCGTCGCCGCCGCGTGGCTTGACGACGCCGCCGGCAAGCGGGCCGACGCTGACACGCGCGCGATGGTCAGCGCCGCCATGCGCGCTCCACTCGGGCTGTGGGAAGTCGAAACGGTCGAAGCCGGGGTTGGCGCTACGATCACCGATCGGCTCAGCAACACCACCTGCTTCGTACACGAGCCTGACCTCACCCACGACCTTGGCCCGAGTGAGTTCGTGCTGGCGTACGTCATCGAGGCCGACGGCGTGCGCGTGTTCTCAGGGCTGCACGCCGATACGCTGGTCATCGTCGACGCGAAGGAGTTGCTGGCCGACGTCTGCGCCGATGCCGGCGTCAGCGCCGCGCCGATTCCCGCTGAGCTGCAGCGGGACCCCGCGTGGCAGGTGCGGCTCTCGCGGCGGTTTTCGGAGACGGCCGAGGCGAGTTACGGCGATGAGACGGGCGATGACGCGGGTGATGAGGCGGGCGATCTCGGCACGGCACCGGTGGCGTCCGTGCCCCGGTAGGCTCGGCACCGGTTCGAGATCACTTAGCCGTTTAACGTGGCCGAGGTCCGCTGGTCGTGAACCTGGGCACTGGGGCGTTATCCCGCGATCATCGCCAGTACGTCGCCTGGTGACATCGCGCGCCCTGCGAGCACCAACGCCGCCAACAACTCCTCACCAATCGTCGCGCGCGCCGTGTCCACGTGGCCAGCCATCTCCGGCCCCATCGGATGCGCCACGACCACACCGGTGCGTTCGGCTATGGCATCGGCTGCCGCCGTGATCGTGACCGCACGTGCGGCACGCCCGTCGGCTGCGTGCGCGACGGCGAGTCCCGCCAGCGCCAACCCGACGCCGCGCGTGCTGCCGACGTCGTTGTACACGCGCAGGGACCGACGGAACGCCTCACGCGCCACCGCGAAACGCGACGCGCCGAGCGCCGTCCACCCGATTTCGCTGTGCACGCGCGCCAGCTCCGGTCGGTCACCAACCCGTTTGAACGACGACAGCGCTTGCCCGTACAATTCGAGCGCGCGACCCACCTCGCCTCGCGCGGCCGTCATTTGCGCGAGAAAGCTGAGCGCGAGGCCACCGCCTTCGTCGTCACCGATGCGCGTCTGGATTCTTCGCGCTTGCGTCAGCAGATCGAAGCCCGCGTCGATCGCGTCACACACGAACAGCTGCAGCCCTTTCATCGACATCGAGAGTGATCGCAGGAAGTCGTGTTGCGCTCGCTCACCGAACGCGATCGCCTCGTCCAGCGCCGCGCCCGACTCCTCCATGTGCCCCACGCTCATGTGCCCGTAGCCAACACCCATGTACGCCTCGGCCAGCAGCGCGTCGTCGGCCAGTACGCGCGCGTCGGCCAGTGCGCGCGCCAACTCGTCGACGCCACGCTCCATCTCGCCGGCGTTCACCGAAACCATGCCACTCGCGAGCAGCGACCGCGCCCGCCCCCGGCTCGGCGCGCGGCTGCTCGCCATCGGCATCAGCGCGTCGATCGACGCGCGCGCCATGACGTGCTGGCCGCCGATATGCCAGTACCAGTAGAGCGCACCGCACAGCAAGAGCCCGTGCTCAACCGCATCTGCCGCGGCAGGCTCGCGCGGCGAGAGACCGAGGAGCGCCTGCGCGGTGAACCAGCGAATCGCCGCCCGCATGTTGGCGTCGTCATGGCGGGCACGCTGCATGGCTGCGAGCTGCGTCGTGCCGGTGATCCCCGCATGCACATCATCCGCAAACGCCAGAAATACCATGGCGTGCGCGCGCTGCACCGACTCCGCCTCGCCGCGCTCCCGCAACGAGTCGGCGGCGAACGCCCGGATCGGTTCCAGCAGCTCATAGCGCGCACCGGCGTCCACCACTTGCACGAGGCCGTGGTCGACCAGCGCGCGCAGGTCGTCGGGCGCGCGCCATCGATCGGGCGCGGCGTAGCACACCGCTTCCATCTCCGCGAGTGCCCAGCCGTCGGCGAATACCGACAGGTAGCGCAACAGCTGCTGTTCGGCCGCGCCCAGCAGCGAATCGCTCCAGGCGATGGTGGCGCGCAGCGTGCGCTGGCGCGCCGGGACATCGCGATCGTCGGCGGTCGGCAGATCGATTGCGTCGTCCAGTTGCTGCCGCAGCGCGGCCGGCTCGAACAGGCGAAGTCGCGCCGCGGCCAGCTCGAGCGCCAGCGGTATCCCGTCGAGTCGAGCGCAAATCGCTGCGACGTCGGCCCGGTTGGCGGTTGTGAGTGCGAAGGTGGGTTGCGCCTTCATCGCACGCTGCACGAAGAGCTCGACGGCGGTGGCAGGCAGCAGCGCGTCCACGCGGATTGCGTGCATATCGGGAACGGCCAACGTCGATACCGAGAGCTCGTGCTCAATGCCGATCGTGAGCGGTGCCCGACTGGTCGTGATCACGCACACGCCGGAACAACGCGACACCAGCTCGGCGATGTCGGCAGCCGAGTCGCTCGCGTGCTCCATGTTGTCGAGCAGCAAGAGAGTGCGGCCTCCGCCGATCACCGTCGCGATCGCGTCCAACGCCGAACGCCCGTGGGCTTCCGCGATGCCGAGCGCGGTGCTGACCGTGGGCATCACGTCACGCACCTCGGTTACCGCGGCGAGTGACACGTAGGCGGCACCGTGAGGGAAGTCGTTTTGCAGCAGCGTGAAGAGTTCGATCGCGACGCGCGACGTGCCGGTGCCAGCGGCACCCGTGAGGGCGAGCACCCGCGCACCGGCGCGCACTCGTGCCATCGTCTGCGCGAGGACCGCCTCACGGCCCAGGAGGGCGTCGTCGGCCGTTGGCGCGGCGCGGGCGATCACAGGGACCGACCGCGCCGCGCTTGCGGGGTGATGGCCGCCGCTGGCGCGCGCGAGCGCCCGCCGCCACTCCTCGACCGAGGCGAAGCGATCGGCCGGCGATTTTGCCAAGGCGCCTTCGATGGCATCGATCACCGGTTTCGGCACGTTCGCACGCCGTGCCCCGAGATTCGGGACCGGCTCGATCGCGTGCCGCACCATCACCGCGGTGGCGGTGGGGCCAGTGAAGGGGGGGCTCCCGGCGAGCATCTCGTACACGATGCATCCCAGGGCGTAGAGGTCACTCCGCGCGTCGATTACCGCGCCGCTGGACTGCTCGGGGCTGGTGTACGTGGGCGTCGTGACCGCCATGCCGGCGACCGCCATGCCGGCGACCACATGCGTGGCATCGCTCGCGGCGCTGACGGCCTGCGCGATGCCGACGTCGGCCACCATCGCGTGGCCATGCTCGAGGAGAATACTGTCCGGTGTAAGACAGCGATGCAGTATGCCGCGCCCGTGGGCGTAGCTTAGCGCGCTGGCAATCTCGTCGGCAAAACGGAGCGCCTCCTCGAGGGGCAGCGGACCCTCGCGCGCGAGCCGGTCGCGCAGGCTCTCGCCCTCCACGAACGGCACCACGTAGAAGAGGAATCCCGCCGCTTCACCCGAGTCGTACAGCGGCACGATGTGCGGATGCCGCACTCCGCCCGCGGCCGTGATCTCGCGCCGGAACCGATCGTGCCCGAGCGTGGCCGACAGCTCGGGGCGCAGCACCTTCACCGCCACCGGTCGTTGGTGTCTGAGGTCCTCGGCCAGAAAAACGGTTGCCATCCCACCCGCACCGATCTCACGTTCGAGGCGATAACGATCAGACAGCGCCATCGACAATCGCGGATCAATCATGGGGGGATAGTGCCGGCCGCGTCACGTCGGCGCAATCGCCAGCGGTAATTGCCAGCGGCAATCGCCAGCGGCAATCGCCGGCGGTTCGGTTGTGCGGGCCCTCCGCGGTCCTGATTACCTTTCCCCCGTACGGACTTCGCGTTTGGGTACCTGCCCGAGCGCCACGTCGCCACCGGAGTCGCGCATGAAGAAAAAGCACAACACGGCCGTCCCCGACTTTTCCCGCAAACGTCCGGTTCCCGGCACGCCGACCACCGCCGTCGGCGAGAAGTCCTCGCAGCCGAGTCCGCGTCAGCCGCAAAAGCCGCCCACGACGGCCAAGAATGGCGGTCGTCGCGGCACCTGATCCTGCTCGGGCGGCCGCGCCGCGGCGGACACCAGCCACGACGTCGCGTCGCGCGCTACTCGTCGTCGCAGCGGTCCACGCGCCATCCCGACGCCGTCTGACGCCCGGCGCACATCCACTGGCCCGAGACGTCGGGGTGCTGAAAGAACCCGACCCGCACGGTGAACGCCGTCGCGCTGGTGAATACGAGGGACTCGGTGAAGATCTCCATGCCCCGCCTTCCCGTCTCCGTCTCGACGACCTGCGCGCGATCGAACGCGGACAACTCGCCCCGCTCGATCCGGCAGGAGGAAAAGGGGCGGAGGGCGAACGGGACCGACTCCGCGAGGGCCGTCAGGACCGCAGGCGGCGGATCTCCCGCCTGTACCCGCACGCAGACGACCTCGAGGTCGGCACCGCGGCGGACGTCGCGCAATGAGCGCGTGATCGATTCGCGAAGCGCCATCGTGGTCACCTCGTCGGTCGCGGCATAGCGGACGGCGGTCGAGGTGGTCGGCCCGTGAGCGCAGGCGCCAAGCAGCAGGAGCGCCAACAGAGAGCGAAGCATGTTGAATCGTACTCCATACCCGCGATCGCTGCTGCCGGACTCATCCGTGTGACCGGCGAGCGTGGGTTGTGGCGCGGTTTGTCAAAGTACAAGACTTTTGGTACTATTGACGTAGTCTTAACGCGCTTGTCGCGGTCCCATTCGCTTTAAAGCACTCGGAGGCACTGCACGACGTGGTCGATGGAGACGCATTCCGTGACGACGGCGATACACCGCCCGACGAGCCGTTCGCGCGTACCGAGTCGGGCGTGATTCTGCTGGTCGACGACGACACCTGGGCGCGCACGGCGATACGCCGCATTCTCACGCGCGTGGGCTTCACCGTCGTCGAAGCGGTTGACGGTCAGGATGCGCTCGACCACTACGGCCGGATGATCGAGCCGCCGCGGGGCGTCATCCTCGATCTCGCCATGCCGGTCATGGGCGGGCTTGCGTGTCTCGAAGCGCTGCGCGCGCGCGGCAGCGTCGTGCCGGTACTCATGATCAGCGGCGACGACGCCGAACATGAGGCGTCGGGGTTCGCGCGCCGCGGCGACGCCCGCTTGCTCCAGAAGCCGTTCAGCGCGCACGAACTGCTCGGCGCCCTGCGGGAGACGCTCACGCCGACGTAGCGGACGTCGCGATGTTCCCCGAGGCCTGCATCCAATGCGCGCCGCTGAGTATGCTTCGGCATGCCTGTTGCGCTGCTGACTGACGGTGCGTTTGCCACCGATGTGCTCGCCCACCCGGGGCTCGTGGTGGTGGATGTCTGGGCCGAATGGTGCACGCCCTGCCGTGCCTTGGTTCCGATATTCACCACACTCGCCGATCGGTACGACGGTCGGGTTCGTGTGGCCAAGCTCGATGCCGATGCGAACCTGGAAACCGTGACCCGCTTCGATGTGCGCGCGCTGCCAACGGTCCTGATCTTTCAGGGCGGGGCACTGGTGGAGCGCCTGAGCGGAGCCCGTTCACTGGGCGCCTATGTCGACGCCATCGATGCGCATCTCGCCCGTGGTGGCGAGGCCGTGGTCGCTGCGCCGTCGGTGGAGCGGACCATGGCACCGCCGGCGCCAACCACGACCACAGCGGACAGCGAGGCCATCCGCGAAGCACGGGTACTCCTGTCGCACCACGAAGCGATGCTGGTCTTTAAACACAGCAACAGCTGTCCCGTGTCATTCACCGCCAAGCGCCAGTACGATGAGTTTGTGGCGGCCAATCCTGGTGTGACCACGCGTCTCGTGATCGTGCAGCAGGAGCGCGAGCTCTCGCAGGCGCTGGAGACGGTGAGCCGGCTGCGCCATGAGTCGCCGCAGGCGCTCATCGTGCGGGACGGGCGGGTGCTCTGGGATGCCTCGCACGGCGGGATCACGAAGCCGCGTCTCGAGCAGGCCTTCCTGGCGGTGCGGCCTCCAGGCTAGTGCCGCCGCGGGGCAGGGTACCCCGTTCCGGTTCACGCCGCCTCGCGTCGCCCGCTCCGAGGCGCTAGACATAAGGGACGCTCTTCCATCGCTCCCCGGCCCCTCTGCCGATGTCTCCGTTTCTCGTCGTTCGCCACCGCCCTCTCGTCGCGGCCGCGCTGCTCTCGCTGGCGGCCGCCGCACCCGGCCCGTTGCAGGCGCAAGTGGCCCCCGCCCCCGCCCCCGCCACCTCCGCGACACCGCCGCGCGCCATCCGGCGCGATGTGCCGATCACGAACAGTATCCGTCGCGCCTACGCGGCGGGCACGCGGGATTCCACCGGGCGCCCGGGGCGCAACTACTGGCAGTTGCGCACCGACTATGCGATCGATGTATCGCTCGACGCGGCCACGTCGCGTCTGACCGGCACGGCGCGTATCACGCTGCATAACAGCAGCCCCGATCCGCTGCGCGACATCGGCCTTCGCCTCGATCCGAATCACTTCCTCGGGAACGCGCCGCACGCCGCCCCATGGGTCCCGGCCGAGGTGACCGATGGCATGGTCATTTCGCGCATGACCATCGATGGCAAGCCAGTTAATCTGGCCTCCAACTCGGCTCCCGCCGGCGATGGCGGATCGGGCGCGCGCGCGATCGTGGCCGCCCAGCAGAATGCCGCCAATGCGCCCACTGGTGAAGCCGTACTGCGCAACGGACGGTCCACGGCGGCCAGCGTGCGACTCGGGACGCCGATCGCGGCCGGCGCGAAGGCGGTGCTCGAGATCGCCTGGTCGCACAAGCTTCCCGGCGGACCAGGCACCGGACACCGCATGGTGCAGCGATGGGCGGATACGCTCTATCAGCCCACGCAGTGGTACCCGCGCGTGGCCGTGTACGACGACCTGCGCGGCTGGGACAACGAGCTCTATGTCGGCCCGTCGGAGTTTTACAACAACTTCGGCACGTTCGACGTGAACATCGACGTCCCGGCCGGATGGATCGTGAGCGGCACCGGGGTGTTGCAGAACCCCGAGCAGGTGCTCACCGCGGCCGCCCGCGAACGCCTCACCAAAGTCACGCAGTCCGACGCCGTGACCACGATCGTCGGGCCGGATGAAATCGGTCCGGGGCAAGCCACCGCCATGGGTAATGCGAACGGACGACTCGTGTGGCGTTTTCACGCCGACACGGTGAACGATTTTGCCTGGGCCACCGCCAAGAAGTACGTGTGGAACGCGACCCGGGCCACGATTCCCGGCAAGGGCGCGATCCCGGTGCACATGCTCTTCTTGCCCGGTCGTGCGAACCTGTTTGCCAAGGCGGGTGAGATCAGCCGTCACGCACTCGAGTTCTATTCGAAGCTCTGGTTCCCGTATCAGTTCCCGCAGCTCACGCTGCAGGACGGGCCGAGCTCGGGGATGGAATACCCCATGGTGATCAACTCGAATGCGGGAGCGGCCGATCACGAAACGGGACACATGTGGTGGCCCATGGTCGTGAGCAACAACGAGACGTGGTACGGCTGGATGGACGAGGGCTTTAATCAGTACATGAACATTCTCTCCGATGCCGACGCCGCTGCCAAGGCGCCGGTACTCGATGGACTCGGCCAGAGCTACGGTCGTACCAGTGGCGCCGAGGCCGAGCCGCCGATGATGTGGAATGCCAACTACGCGGGCCCTGGTTACTACGGATTCACCACCTATCAGAAAACGCCGCTGATGCTCTCGGCGCTCGGCGGCGTCGTCGGCGACAGCGCCGTGCAGCGCGCGCATCGCGAGTGGGCGCAGGCATGGATGTTCAAGCATCCGTCGCCGTGGGACTACATGTTTTTCATGAACACGGCGCTGGGTCGCGATCTCGGTTGGTTCTGGAACAGCTGGCTGTTCACCACCGAAAGCGTGGATGGCCGTTTAGCCAGCGTGAAGACGCAGGGGATCCGCACCACGGTGACGGTGGCGCAGGACGGCAACATGCCGGCGCCGATCGTACTCGAGGTGAAGTTCGCCGCCACCGGCCCGGCCATTCGCCCCATGAAGAATGCGGTCATGACGGACAGCGTAACCGCGCTGGTAACCTGGCCGGTTGACGTCTGGTTCGGCGGCCGACGCAGTGTCACGGCCGACCTTGTCTTCGGCGGACGGAAGATCGAACGGGTCACCCTCGATCCGGCGCGTCGGTTCCCCGATCGCAGCCCGGCCGACAACCAGTGGCCGGCCGCTGCACCAGCGGTCGTACCACCCGCGAAATAGCTGTCCATTCACGTCCACGGCAAAGGCCAGAACACGGATGGCACCGATGTCACGGAACCAACACGGATAAGCGAACGGTGCTCTTGGCTTATCCGTGTTGGTTCGGTGTGATCCGCGATCTCCGTGTTCTGGCTGTTGCTGTTCCGTGAGTGTCAGCTATCGGCCCTCCTGTCGCCGCGCAACGAAACAGGTACTTTGGGGCTATGCCCCGACATACCCAGATTGCCACCGTCCTGCTGCTCGCCGCGACGTCCACCGCGACGCTCTCCGCCCAGCCGGCTCGTCGGCCGTTTCGCCTTGAAGAAGCGACCATCGCCCAGATCCACGCCGCCTTCAAAGCAAAGACACTCACCTGTCGCGCGCTCACGAAGGCGTATCTCGATCGCATCGACGCCCTCGATAAGCGGGGCCCGGCCATCAACGCGATCATTCTCGTGAATCCGGATGCGCTCGCCGTGGCCGACTCGCTCGACAAGCGATACGCGACCGGCGGGCCCACGAGCCCGATGCACTGCATCCCCATGATCGTGAAGGACAACTTCGAGACGGTCGGCCTGCAAACCACCGGCGGGTCACTGGCGCTCGAAGGATGGAAGCCGCTGCAAGACGCGACCATGGTGCGACAGATCAAGAATGCCGGCGCCATCGTGCTGGCGAAATCGAATCTCGCCGAATGGGCGTTCTCGCCATACGAAACCGTGAGTTCAATTCTCCCGGGCTATTCGCATAATCCGTATGCGCTCGATCGCGTCACCGCCGGCTCCAGTGGCGGCACGGCGGCGGCCGTGGCGGCGAGCTTCGGCGCCGTTGGACTCGGTACCGACACCGGCAATTCCATCCGTGGTCCTTCGGCGCATCAGGCACTGGTCGGCATTCGCTCCACCATGGGGCTCACCTCGCGCGCTGGCGTGATCCCGCTCAACGCGTCGGCCGACGTGGCCGGACCGATGGCGCGCACCGTGGCCGATGCCGTGGCGGTCTTCGACGTCGTGGTGGGCAGTGATCCCGCCGACTCCGTCACCGCGCCAGCCGACGCCAAGCGCAGCGCGTCGTACGCCAGCTTTCTGGTGCGTGGTGCGCTCAAGGGCGCGCGCATCGGCATTCTGCGGCAGGCGTACGAGCGCCCCACGCTCGACGCGGAAGTGCAGCGCGTCTTCGAACGCGCCGTGGCCGACCTGCGGGCACAGGGCGCTGTGATCGTCGAGGCGCGCGTCGACTCGCTCGACGCCATTCAGCGCCGGCAGCAGGGCGGCTGTAATCGGTTCAAGCCCGACCTCGAACGCTACTTCGCCGCGCGCGGTTCGAATGCACCGGTGAAGACCATCGACGAGCTGCTGCGCAGCCGGAAGTTCCATCCCACAAACGAACAGCGCCTGCGCGACGCCGCGCAGTCCACCGAGATGCCCGAGGCCAGCGCCGGGTGCCAGAGCCGTGAGCGCGTGCGCAGTGCGCTGCGCGACGCCGTGCAACAGATGATGGATTCGCTCAAGATCGACGCCGCGATTTACCCCACGTGGAGCAATCCGCCGCGACTCATCGGCGATCTGAACACGCCGCATGGTGACAACAGCCAACTGTTCTCGCCGAGCACCGGCTTCCCGGCCATCACCGTGCCGATGGGCTACACCCGCGACAATCGCCTGCCCGCCGGCATCAGTTTCCTCGGGCGCCCGTGGAGCGAAGGCCGGCTCATTCAGCTCGTGTACGACTACGAACAGACCACCAAGCATCGCCGTGCGCCGGTGCTGTCGGCGCGCTGATCACGTTCGCGCAACAGCAACAGCAACAGCAAAAAAAGCCAGAACACGGAGACCACGGATCTCACGGAACCAACACGGATAAGATGAGAAGCGCTTTTTGCTTATCCGTGTTGGTTCGGTGTTTTCCGTGATATCCGTGTTCTGGCAGTGGCAGTTGCGGTTGCTGTTGTAGTTAGCTGCTGTCGTTAGCTGCTGTAATACGACGCGTTCTCGTCGACGTAGCCCTTGGTGAGGTCGCAGCCGTACGCCACCGCCTCGCCGTCGCCGACGCCGAGCGATACCGCCAGATCCACCACTTCGCGCGACAGCGTTTCGCGAACCACCGCGTCGTCGAAGGCCAGTCGCTCGCCATGGCCCACCACCTGAAAGCCGTTAATCCAGGCATCCGTCGTGTCCGGCCGGATCGTGCAGTCAAAGCACTTGCCCACGGCCATCAGCAGACGCCCCACGTTCGGGTCGGCGCCGTGCACCATCGTCTTCACTAGCGGTGAATTCAGGATCGACTTCGCGACCACGTGCGCTTCGGTCTCGTTCCGAGCACCGCGCACCGTCACGCGTACCAAGTGTTCGGCACCCTCGCCATCGCGTGCCAGAATCTCCGTCATCCGTCGGCAGCCCGCCGTCAACGCCGACAGGAACTCCGCTTCGTCAACCTCGCCGGCCAATCCGTTCGCCAGAATCGCACAGGTGTCTGACGTGCTGGTGTCGGTGTCGACCGACAACATGTTGAACGTCGGGGCCGCCGCTGCCCGCAGCAGGCGATCAAGCGTTGGGGCATCGAACGCGGCGTCGGTGAAGATGTAGGACAGCATCGTGGCCATGTTCGGCTCGATCATCCCCGACCCCTTCGCCACCCACGTGATCGTGGCGTCGCCGACGGAGGCCGAGAGCGCTTTGGGATGCGTGTCGGTCGTCATGATGCCTTCAGCGCCGACCATCGGATCGTCCTGCAGGTCGGCCGTCATGCCCACCACGCCTGACTCGATCTTCTCGATCGGCAACTGGACGCCGATCACGCCCGTCGAGCTGACCAGCACGCGATTGGGATCCGTGCCCAGCTCGGTCGCGGCGGCGACCGCCATCCGCCGCGCATGTTCGACGCCACGTAACCCGGTCGCGACGTTGCTCACCTTGCTGTTGGCGATGATCGCCCGCAGCACGCCGCCCCTGATCGTCTCGCGACCGAGAATGATCGGCGCGCCGGGGAAGTGGTTGCGAGTAAACACGGCCGCGGCCGCGGCGTCGACGTCACTGGCGAACAGCGTGAGATCGCGAGCCGATGGCTTGAGGCCCACATTCCGGCTGGCACAGCGAAAGCCGCGAGGGAAGACCGGCGTCGCATGAAACGTGAGGGCGTAAGACATGCGGAAAGCTACTATCATTTTGGGGTACGACGTAGCCAGTACCTCGGGACCCGCCCTTTCCCTCCGCTCCGCGTCCGCATGCCCACCTGCCCTGTTCCTCAGCCGCGTCGTGCGGCGACCCTGCTCGCCGTCGCCGCCACGCTAACTGGCGCGCAATCGGCGCCGGTCAGTGCCACGCGACCGCGTGCCGTGTCCGATACGTCCGTCTTTGCACCGCTGGTGTTGCCCACCGCCAACGAGTTCCGCAGCGGCAGCGGTGCGCCTGGCGCCAGGTACTGGCAAAACAGAGCCGACTACACCCTGGCGGCCACGCTCGATACGGCGGCCAAGGCCGTTAAGGGCGAACTCACCCTGCGCTACACGAATCGGTCGCCAGACACGTTGCGTTTCATGTGGTTGCAGGTCGAGCAGAACGCGTTCCGGAGCAAGTCGCTCAACTCCTACATCTTCCCTGAGGAGTCCCGCTTCGGGGCCCGCGGTTTTGAGGGCGGCTACACGTTCTCGAAACTCGATCAGCTCGTGGCGTCGGCCAAGGGAGGGGCACCCAAGCGGTCGCCGCTTACCCGCCGCCTGAACGAGACGATGATGAAGGTCGATTTCGCCGAGCCGTTGGCACCGGGGAAAACCGCCGTGTTGGAGATGGCATGGACCTTCCCAGTGCCCGAGCACGGTGCTGATCGCATGGGCCGTGACGGCGCGCTCTACGAGATTGCGCAGTGGTTTCCGCGCGCCGCCGTGTACGACGATGTGCGCGGATGGAACATCGAACCGTACCTCGGTCAAGGCGAGTTCTACCTCGACTACGGCGACTACACCCTGGCCATCACGGTGCCGTCCGGATACATCGTGGCGGCCACTGGCGCGCTGCAGAACGGGCGCGAGGTCCTCACGCCAACGCAGATCGCGCGTCACGCCCTTGCCGCCAAGTCGGACACGGTAATCCGCCTCATCACCGCCAACGAACTGGCCAACGGCACCGCCCGTCCGCGCACGAGCGGCATGATGACGTGGCGTTTCAGTGCGAAGAATGTGCGCGACGCGGTGTGGGCGGCGTCACCCGAGTTCCAGTGGGATGCATCGAGCTGGAAGGGGATCATGGCCTACGCCTACTATCGCCCCGCGGCCGCGGTGAATTGGCACGACGCGGCCGACCAGTCGCGCCTGTCCATCATCGAGTACTCGGAGCGCTGGTTCCCGTATCCGTGGCCGCACATCTCGGCCGTGGAAGGACCGATCAGCGGTATGGAGTATCCGATGATCGCGATGGAGAACATCAGTAACGATATCTACGACCTGTACAACGTGATCACGCACGAAATCGGGCACATGTGGTTCCCGATGATCGTGGGCAGCAACGAACGGTCGTATATGTGGCAGGACGAAGGCTTCAACACGTTCATCAATACCTTCTCCGAAGGGCGTCGCTATCCCGAGCGCGGCGATCAGCTCGCGCGTGCGGCCGAAGAGCGGCGCATGGTGGAGCAGTACATGGTGCAGGGTGTCGATCAGCCGGTCGACATCAATCCCGATCGCATCAACCCGGCGCTGCTTGGTGAGGCGGCGTATGTGAAGCCCAGTGTTGGTCTGCAGCTGCTGCGTCAGGAGATCCTCGGCCCCGAGGCCTTCGACGAGGCGTTTCGCAGCTACATCGCGCGATGGGCGTACAAGCATCCCACACCAGCGGATTTTTTCCGTACCATGGAGGAGGTCAGCGGCCGCCGCCTCGACTGGTTCTGGCGTGAATGGTTCGTCGAGAATGCCCGGTTCGACCAGAGCATCGACAGTGTGGTCACGCGGACGAAGGGCGACACGATGTTCGTCGGCGTGTTGTACGGCAATCGCGAACGCGGGGTGTTGCCGGTTCGCGCGCGGTTCACGTTCCGTGATGGCACCGCGCAGGACTATGTGTATCCGGCCGAGGTGTGGAGTACGAACTCGCGGCAGTATGTGCGTGAGTACGTGTTCGTCAAAAAGGAGGTCGTGCGCATCGAGTTGGATCCCGATCAACGGCTGCTCGATGTGGACCGCACGAACAACAGCTGGGGGGCGACACGTGGTCTGCCGTGACGAACTCATGCGTGCAGATTAAGATCGCCTTAACTTTTAGTTGGTAAAAGGCTATAAAACCGTGGTCAAGTAGATTTTTTAAGTTTGGTTGGTATTTATAGGGAGACAGGGTCACTGGGCGACGTCCGTGCAAAATCCGGAATGCGTTTTTGGTCACCTATGTGTCGATGGAGGACGGCACGCCGCTGCCCTCCAGTCCCCAACTTTACGACTTCCGGTGATAACGCAGCCTTCACTCCGTCCCTTCGACGTCGCCGTGGCCCTCCGGCTGCTCCTGGTGCCGGAGGACCGCTACGAGCCGCTGGCCCATGCGTTGGCTACCAGCACCAGCGCGGTGCACCGGTCCGTCGCCAGGCTGCGACACGCTGGACTCTGCGAGCCGTCCACCCGAACCGTCAATTGGGCGGCATGTCGGGAATTTCTGGTGCACGGCGTGCGTTATGCCTTCCCGCCGGTACACGGACCCGAGCGGTCGGGTATGCCCACGGCGGGTTCACACCCGGAACTTTCGGCACTGTTTCACAACGGCTCGGCGATGAAGCCGCTGGTGTGGCCGATGGAGGGTGGTGCGGTGCGCGGTGAAGCGCTCGTGCCGCTCTTCAATGGCGTCACCAAGGTGGCCGCGCGCGATGCCAGGCTCCATCATCTGCTGGCCTGTGTCGACGTACTGCGCGTTGGTGACCGCGCGCAACGAGACGTGGCCGCGGACATCCTGGAGCAGCGGCTCTTCGCGGCCTGAGCGCGCGAGGCCGTTCGACGCTGGCCCCGTAGGCGAGGGTGTCAGTCCCGCGTCATTCGACCTGTCCTGACAGACGGAGGCCCGCGGCGCGCCACGCCGTGAAGCCACCTCGGATGTCCACCGCGTCGGTGCGACCGAGTCGGTGGAGGAGGCTCGTGGCGACGGCCGATCGTGCGCCAGACTGACAGTGGACCAGCAGCGGCGTGGTCGGCAGCTCGTGCCATCGTTGGCGCAGATCGCCCAGCGGGATGTGCATCGCCCCGCCGAGGTGGCCAGCATCCCATTCCGTACGGCCTCGTACGTCAACAACCGTTGCGGCACCGTCAGCCCGTGTCGACGCGACGTCGGTGACCGACAGCTGCGGAACGGTCTGCAACGCGTGGCCGGCCTCGCGCCAGGCGTGCAGCGCCTCGCTCGCATCAACCCAGCCGAGAATCCGGTCAAAGCCAATGCGCGATAGATCGCGGACGGCCCATCGCACGGCGTCGTCATCTCCGTCCGACATCAGCACCAGCTCGTCGGTGACGGGAATGATCGACCCCGTCCAGGTGCTGAAGCTCTTCGCGTAGGGCAGCGACAAACTGCCCGCGATGAAGCCGTCGGCGAACTGGCGTGCTGGTCGCAGATCGACTATCCAGCGGCTGCTCATCGATGCGCCGGCAAGGACATCGGTCGCGCCCAACCGTCGGGCCACCGGCATCTGCCCAAGCACCGGCGGACCATCACGATTGATGCGCTTCATCGCCGCGAAGTATCGTGGCGGCTCAGGCTGCCCTTCGAGCACCGCGGCGACAAAGCTGGCCTCGTCGGTCTCGGCTACTCCCCAGTTCGAACGCTTCTCATAGCCAACCGTCGATGACGGCACCGCGCCCAACGCCTTCCCACAGGCCGAGCCAGCGCCGTGCCCGGGCCACACCTGTAAGTGGTCGGGAAGCGCCCTGAAGCGCTCAAGCGATCGAAACAACGTTCGGGCGCCCGCTTCCATGGTGTCCGAAAGGCCGGCCGCTCGCTCCAGCAAATCGGGGCGTCCCACGTCACCCACGAACACGAAATCGCCGGTCACAATGCCCATCGGGCCGGCGCCACGCGGGCGGTCCGTCACGATGAAGGACAGGTGCTCCGGCGTGTGCCCCGGCGTATGCAGCACATCGAGCTGAATGTTGCCCACCATGATCTGGTCGCCGTCATGCAGCAGCACCGCCTCGTCCTGCGCG
>NSHR01000061.1 GCA_002737115.1 Gemmatimonadota bacterium
GCGACGCACGATGCCCGGCTTGCCATCCACCTCGGCGTGCCAATCAGGATACCAGTTCTCCGACACCACGAGCTGGCTGGTGGCCACTTCGGCACCGGTGAGCGCGATGCGCATCTTGCCGGCGCTCCACTCCGTGACCGTGGCCTTCACCTGCGGCGTCGGAAACGGCGGCGTGGCGTTCGGCGACGTGGCGGTGGACGTATCGGGCAACAACGCCACGTTGCTGATCGGAAAGCGCGGATCGATCACCGTGGCCAGCCCCTGCTCTTCACTCAGCTTGGCCGACACCGGCATCACGCGCGCATAGGCCGGCGTGACGTCGCTTTCGTATAGCGTAGCCGTAGTGCTGAAGGCCGTGGGCGACGGCGGCACCACCAGGTGGAAGCCCGGCACCGGCTGCGTATCGGGCAGAATCAGATACCGGATCGACAGCAGGTCGAACATGTTCGGCGTGAGCAGGTTGCGGAATCCGTCCTTCGCACCCGCCAACTCGTTGTAGCGACGCAGCTGGAAACCGTGGTAGCCCATCGCGCTGGGAATGCGATACGCCATGAGGATCGACTGCGCGTAGCTGTTACCGCCGTCAATCACGCGATACGGCGCCGGCACCTTCTTGAGATACGTCGTGACCGCATCGTCGGCGAACAGCGTGCTGGCGCGCGGCGAGAAGGTGTAGAACTGCTTGTCCACACTCCACAGGTCGAGTCCCAGGAACACCAGCAGGGCGGCCGTCGCCACGCGCGGCGCGATGCGTCCCGCCGCCGCGGCCCAGAGCACCACGCTGCCGAGCGCCACGAATACCAGCAACCGCAGTGCCCCGCTCTGCAGATACGGCGCGTTGGCCGCTACCCCTTCAAGGCGCTCAGGAATCGCCAGCGATTCGGCGAGCCCCTGCAAGCCGCCCACCGTGCCCAGCAGCGCGAAGGCCACCGCACCGCCGATCACGATCAACACCGTGCGCATCGGTACGGCGCGCGCCAGCAATCGATCGAAGCCCACGCCGGCCAACACACACAGCATGAACGCCGGCAGGTAAAACACCATGCCCATGGCGCGAATCTTCTTCACCAGCGGCAACAGCTCGTAGAACGGCCGGTAGAACGGCGTGTAGCCGCCGAACGACAGCATCAGGAAGAACAACGCGCCGATGCCGAACGCGATCACGAACCGACGACGCGCCGTGTCACCCAACGCCAGCGCCGCCAGCGCCAGCGGCAAGAAGCCCATGTACTCGGTGTGGAACTTGATCGGGTTGCGGCCCCAATACTGATCGAGCACGCCGTTGAACTGCGGCAGCAGCAGCGTGAAGATCTCCGACGGCGGCAGCGCGTAGCTGGTCGCAAACTCCCAGCCGGTATCGGGGCCACCTTCGGCCCGCGGCGAGAAGGGGATGTACTCGAGGAACGGCATCACCTGCAGCGCCGTGATGCCACCACCCACCGCCACCGCAATCGCCGAGAAGCCCAATGCCTTCCACGGATTCAGACCGGCCGAACGCTCCGCGTCGAAAAACGCGAGGTAGATCGCCCAAAGCCCGAGCGCGAGCAACAAAAAGTACGCCATGTGGTAGTGGCCCAGCACGATCAGCGCGACCACGAAGGCAAACGCGCCGTAGCACCACGTTTTTCCATGGCGAATGGCGTGCAGCAGCGTCCAGAAGGCCAGCGGCGTGAGCGCCGACACGAACAACTTGCCGTCATGCCCCGGACTCATCTGCGACGCCACAATGCCCGTGAGTTCGTACGCCACACCCGCAATCACACTCGCATTCCACGAAAGCCCGAGCGACCGACAGAAGCGATAGGTGAACCACCCGGTCAGCACGAAGTGGATCGCCATGCCGAGCGTGATCGCCACATCGACCGGCATGATCCATCGTAGCCACGCGGTCGGATAGAAAATGTCGCCGTGCATGGCCGCGATGTACGGCAGGCCGCCGAACAGGTACGGATTCCACTGCGGAATCGCGCCGTCATTCAAAAATGACTCGGCGCCGAACAACCGGAACGAATAGCCGGCGATGAACATGTCGGAGCGGCCACCACCGAACAGCATCTGTCCGGTGAGGAGCGGCCACAGCAACAGCATCGCGGCGCCAAGACAGAGTGCGAAGGCGAGCGTATGGTCGAGCGCAAAGGAGCGCGTCGGCCCGGCGCTCGGCGAAGCCGCGCTTGGCGAGGTCGAAATCGTGGAATGGGCGGAAGGCATCGGGGAAAAGTAGAGCCCCGCTGCGGATCGCGCACGACGGCGGCCAACCGGATGCCCACGGGTGGAATCACGTGTGGTGCGTGGAGTACGTTCCACCCCATCATGAAGAAACGATTTCTGGCGATCGCCGTCGCCGTTGCCCTCATCGCGGCCAGCGTGGCCGCGTACACGCCCGATGCCGATCAGGGCATGCTGCGTGCCCGGTACCTCGCCAGCCCCGGCGACCTGCGCACCATCGACGGCGCGTCGCTGCACGTCCGTGACACCGGCCCCCGCGATGCCCCAACGCTCATACTGCTGCATGGCTTCGGCTCGAGCCTGCACACGTGGGAACCGTGGGCTCGCGCCCTCGACCGTACGTATCGCGTAGTTCGCTTCGACTTTCCCGGCAGCGGCCTGAGCGCGCCCGATCTAGCCGGTTCGTACGCCGACGTGCGCAGCATGCAGCTGCTCGCGGCCCTCATGGACACGCTTGGCGTGACGCGTGCCACCGTGATCGGCAACTCGATGGGCGGCCGCATCGCCTGGTCGTTCGCGGCCCGCTACCCCGAGCGTGTGGAGAAGCTGGTGCTGATCTCACCAGACGGTTTCGCCAGTCCGGGCTTCGCGTATGGCACGCCGGCCGAGGTGCCGCTGGCCCTGCCGCTGATGCGCTACGCGATGCCCAAGTCGGTGTTCCGCATGAGTCTCGAGCCGGCGTATGCCGATCAGCGAGCACTCACGGATAGCCTTGCCACGCGCTACTACGATCTGATGCTGGCCCCCGGCGCGCGCGACGCGATGCTGCAGCGTCTGCGCCAAACGATACTGGTCGATCCCATTGCACAGCTGCGTCAGATTCAGGCACCAACGTTGCTGTTATGGGGGCAGCAGGACGCGATGATCCCCTTCAGCAATGCCGCCGACTACATGAAGGCATTGCCGCATGCGACGCTCGTGCCGCTGCCCAATGTGGGGCATCTCCCGTTCGAGGAGTCCCCCGACGCGTCGCTGGTGCCATTGCTCCGGTTTCTCACGAGCGCGAAATAGGCGGGCGTCGACCGACGGGCGAGGGTACCGTCGCGAAGGCGCGCACGGGAAAGGTCCCCACTCCCACCAGCTTGGGCGGCACGGCCGTGAAGGTGAAACCGGCGTTTGGCAACACGTGCAGGTTGCACAAATGCTCGGCGATCAGGATCTCCTCACGCAGCAACACCGTATGCACCGGACGCGTGCCGCGCTCGGTGTTATCGATGTTGAACGAATCGATCCCCACCAGCACCGCACCGGCGTCGCGCAGCCAGAGGGCGGCCTGCTCGGTGAGATAGGGGTGCCCCTCGAAGTAGGCGTCGGTGCCCCAGTGCGCGTCCCAGCCGGTGTGCACCAGCACCGCCTTGCCGCGCACGTCGGACGCCACAAGCTGCGCCGAAATCTGCGCCACGTCGATACCCCGCCCCTGACGCGCCGTGGCGCGCACCACCAGCGTCGGTTGATCGACGAACCGTTCGAGCGGCATCGAGGCCGTGTCGCGTCCATCGGCATAGCGATGAAACGGACAGTCAATGTACGTGCCCGTGTTGGTGATCAGCTCCACGCGCCCGATGTGGAATTCGGTGCCCGGTTCGTAGCGGGCCCGTGAGTCCTCACGACTGAGGTAGTCGCAGATCACCGGCGCTGGCAGACCCTTGTAGTACACCACGCCATGTTCGATGGCGTGGCTCAGGTCTACCAGTGTGTGCGCAGGCGTATTCACGCCGCGTTCAGGAGCCGGAGACCACACCGCAGGCGATACGAGCGCCCGAGTTGCCCGACGGAGCGGTCTTGTCGTCGTCGGTCGTTGCGTGAATTACGATCGCGGCTCCATCGGCGTCGAGCAGCGGATTCTCGCCACGCAGCGATCCGGCCGGCGTCGACATCTTCACGACCACGCTGCTGTCCGCGCCAACCGTGAGGTTCATGAGGTCGCCATGATGCGGACCGTCGGGATTGGCGCGGCCGTGCTGCTTGGGCGTCGGGCTCCAGTGCGCGCCGGCGCTGGCGAAATCAGGGGCATCGCAACGGCCGACGGTATGGAGGTGCACCCCGTGCACGCCAGGCGTCAGACCACGCAGCGTACCTTCCACCGAGATCGCGGCGCCCGCGTTGGCCAAGGTCAGCACGCCGAGTTCACGTCCGGTCGCATCCAGCACCTTTGCGGTGGCATCGACGGACGGGCTGCGCGCGGCAAGCAGGAGCGCGACGCCGAGCACGGCGGTGGCCCGGGTGGCGATGAGGGACGAGAGGGAGCGCATAGGCATGTCCTGGCTGATGGAAAGATCGGGGGCAGAGCCACAAGTCTACTGCACAGGCCGTGCTCGGCGCGTCGATTCGCAGTAGCTTGCGCGCGCCATGACCGACCTACGCATCGTCCCACCCAAACCGTTCGACACCGACGTGGCCATCGTGGGTGGCGGCCTGGCGGGCCTCACGGCCGCCTGCCGCCTTGCCGCGTCCGGACAAGGTGTGACCCTGTTCGAGGCCCGCTCCCGCCTTGGCGGCCGCATGCTGACCACGGGCGTGATGCCCGTGGCCGAGCGCCCGTGGGTCGATCTGGGCCCAGCCTGGTTCTGGCCGCACCAAGCGCACATTCGCGCGCTCGTCGCCCAATTGGCGCTGCCCGTCTTTGAACAGCACCGCGACGGGCTGGCGAGGTACGAGGCGGGCGCCGGAAGCCCACCGGAGTCCTTCGATCCGCCGGGGAGCGCCGATCCCTCGCTCCGGCTGGTTGGCGGCATGGCTGCCCTCACGCGCGCTTTGTATGCCGCCTCGCAAGCCGCTCCCACGCCGGTCGCGATGCATCTCGAGGCCGCGGTGCGCGCCATCACCGTGCACGACGACTACGTCGTGCTCAACGGCGACGGCGTGCACTGCACGGCAGCGCGCGTGATTGTGGCCGCACCACCGCGCGTGGTCGCGCGCGAGATCACCTTCGCGCCGCCGCTCTCGGACACGGTCGTCGACATGCTTCGGGGCACCGTCACCTGGATGGGGCACGCGATGAAATGCGTGGCAACCTACGACCGGCCCTTCTGGCGCGACGATGGACGCTCGGGGTACGCCGTAAGCTGGGGCGAACCGCTGCAGGAGATTCACGACGCCTGCATGCCGCCGCACGATGGCATGCCGGCCGGCTACGCGCTCATGGGCTTCGTGGCCCCACGCACCAGTGCGGCCGCCCGGGCGTTCCGCGACGCGAGCGCCGAGGCGCGCCGCGCGACGGTGCTGGCGCAGTTGGCGCGACTGTTCGGGCCAGACGCCCTGAGCGCCACCGGTTACGCCGAGTACGACTGGACGCGCGACGCGTTGACGTGTGGCCCGAATGACGATGTGCCGCCCACGGCCCATCCGGATTACGACGACACCCTGTGCGACGGCGTACGCGCTGACGACCCGTGGAATGGACGACTCGTCTGGGCCGGAGCGGAAACCAGCGCCGTCAGTGGCGGGTATCTCGACGGCGCCGTCGCCTCCGGGTGGCGAGCCGCCACCGCCATCCTGCGTGCCCTCGGCATCCCGACGTGAAGTCGGGCGGGCGAAACCGACGTGTTACGCCGCTTGCACGTCGCGGAAACGCACGAGACGCTGCGAATCCTCATCGTACAGCGCCAAACGCAGCGCCTTGACGCCCATGCCGATCGTCATTTTCGGCGCGGCTTCGAAGAGCGCATGGTTATCGTGCGCTTCCTGCAACCGGAAGTTCGGAATCTTCGGGCCGATGTGATGCACGTGGTGCAAGCCAATGCTGCCCGTGAACCACTGCAAGATCGGATGCAGACGCAGGTGCGAACTGCCCGTGATGGCGGCCGTCGCGTAGTCCCACTCGTCGTGCGACTCCCAGTACGCATCCTCGAACTGATGCTGCACGTAGAACAGCCAGATGCCGGCGGCGGCGGCCACGTACATGCACGGCAGATACACGAGCAACACCGAGCGCGGTCCCCACAGCAGGATCGATACGGTGATCGCGGCAGCAATCGCCAGATTCGTGTACCACACGCTGTATAACTGCTTCGTCTTCGTGGCCTTGCTGCGACCACGGAACCGCTGATTCAGCATGAGATGCAACGGCCCCACCAGCATCAGCGACAGCGGATGCCGCAGGAGTCGATAGATCAGGCGTCCGCGTGCATCGCGTGCGAGGTACTCCTTCACCGTGATCGTGGGCACATCGCCGTGACCGCGGCGATCGAGATCGCCCGACGAGGCATGATGCAACGCATGGTCGCGACGCCACTGCGCGAAGGGCGTCAGCGTCAGCACGCCCGTCACGAAGCCCAACGCATCGTTGACCTTGGGCCACGGGAGGTACGACGAATGCGAACAATCATGCATGATGATGAACGTGCGCACGAGCAGCCCCGCGCCCGGAAGCACGAGCAGCGCCGTCACCCACGGGGCAACATCGAGGAAGTAGAACATCGCCCAGAACAAGGCGGCCAATGGAACCAGCGTGTTGATGACCTGCCATACCGCGCGACGGACATCCGCCCGGGCATACTTGGCAACGATCGCGGTCCACTCGGAGCGAGCGACCTCCAACGTGCGGGACTGGAGCAACTCAGCCATGCAGGACGACACCTGGAAACGGGGGCGGGAAGGCGCAGCAACGGCGCGTCATAGCACCGGAAGTATCGCCAAAAGCTCGAATACGGCGATAGCCCCAACAAAAGGCATACGCGCCGGAGGTCCCGAATGTTCTCAAGGGGATTGCCGCTGAGAATCACCAGATCGGCCAGTTTCCCGACCTCAATACTCCCGATGTCATTGTCGGCGCCCAGAAACCGCGCGCCGTGCATCGAGGCCACTTCAAGCGCGCCGTGATTGCCGAGGGCGCCCCAGCCACCTTCGGCGATGCTGTCCGCCATGGATTGCGCCACTCGCGGATAGGAATAGTCGGTGCTGGGGCGCATCGTGCGGACGCGCGCGTCGGGCACTAAGGCGCGCCACGGGAACCACTTGCGCTGCTTCGGACCCTTCCAGACTTCCGATTCCTGAAACCAGTATTTGATACTCCAGGCACTGCGGCCAGCAGGGTGACGGCGGTGAGATAGCAGGCCTGAAGGGCAACGGGCGCGCCTCCGGAAGACCGGAGCGGCAGGGGATCGTCTCGTCCTCAAGCCCGAAGGCGCCTTGCCACAACTATTAAACGGGCGGTCCCGGTTTGACTCCCGTGACGTCCGTGGATAACCTAGGCCAACGGTATCCGTACCAACGTGACCTCGGCGCTTGTCCCATTCCGCGAGCCTGCCACGCCCGACGCGCTGATCACCACCACCCGGCACCCTTCATGATGATGATGAAGCAACGAATACTCACGGCGTTCCTGGGGACGCTCCTGTGCACGTCACAGGCGTTCGCCCAGCCAAAAACCGTGACGGGCAAAGTCACCCGCGACGTCGGCGTTGCGCTCTCCGGCGTCTCGGTCGTCGTGAAAGGCACGCCGACCGTCGTGCAGACGAACAACAGCGGCGAGTACAGCATCCGCGCCGACGTCGGCCAAGTGCTGCAGTACCGCCTCATCGGCTACGTCCCGCAGGAGCGCACCGTCGGCACCGCGGACGCCATCAGCGTGCAACTCACCAAGTCCGCCGCCAATCTCGACGCCGTCGTGGTCACGGCCCTCGGCCAGACCACCACCCAGCGTAACCTCGGCACCTCGCAGCAAACCGTCTCTGGCGCCGACGTGGCCGCCACCGGCCGCGAAAACTTCATCAACGGCCTGCAGGGTCGAGTGGCCGGCGTCGAAGTCACGAGCACGTCGGGCGTGCCCGGCGCCTCCTCGTCGATCACCATTCGCGGCGTCAGCTCGATCAGCGGCAGCAACCAGCCGCTCATGATCATCGACGGCCTGCCGATGGACAACAAGACGCTCAACACCGGCTCGCTGGCCTCCGACGCGCCCGGCTCGCTCACGGCGTTCAGCAACCGCGGCGTCGACTTCACCAATCGCGCGGCCGACATCAATCCGGAAGACATCGAGAGCATGGTCGTGCTGAAGGGCCCGGAAGCGGCGGCCCTGTACGGCATCGATGCCGCCAACGGCGCGATCGTAATCACCACCAAGCGCGGCAAGCCGGGCGTGGGCGGCTTCGAATACAGCAACCGCGTGCGTATGGATCAGACGCGCGCCCGACCGGAAACGCAGCGCACCTACGGCCCCACCTCGGTGGCTGGCAGCGTGCTGGGCTCCTTCTCGTACTTCGGCAATCCGTACGCGGCCGGGACGCAGTTCTACGACAACATCGACGGCTTCTTTCAGTCGGCGCTGTCGCAGCAGCACAACCTGACCTTCAGCGGCGCCTCGCCGGATGCGAAGGTGAACTATCGCGTCGGCCTCGGCTACAACGCCCAGGGCAGCGTGATCCCGAACTCCGACTACACCCGCATCAACCTCACGGGATCGGGCGGCGCCACGGTCACGAAGTGGCTCAAGACCGATCTATCCATGCAGTACGCGCAGGCGGACAACGACCAGGCGCTCAAAGGTCCGAACGGACCCCTGATCGGCCTGCTGCTCTGGCCGCAGACCGACAAGGCGAGCGACTATCTCACGCCCGCCGGTAACCGTCGTCGTGTTACCGCGTTGGCTACGAGCTCAGAAACGGACAATCCGTATTTCAGCGTCAACAAGAATCGCGTGAACTCGCGCAACGGCCGCCTGATCGCCAACCTCGGCCTCACGATCACACCGTTCAGCTGGGGCTACCTCAAGACCAACATCGGATCCGACGGCTACACCAACGAAAACCTGATTCTGCGCCACCCGGAAAGCGCCGGCGTGGCCAACGACAACAACGGCATTCTCGACGTCGCCAACGACGTCACGCGCAACCTGAATGCGCAGACGCTGTTCAACGTGAATCGCCGGCAAATCACCGATAAGTTCTCGGTGAACGGACTCGTGGGGAATCAGATCTCGGAGTTCCGCTCTGAGGTCAGTGGCCTGCTCGGTCGCGATTTCCTCGATCCGAACTTCGTGTCGGTGAACAACACCAACGTCCGCACCACGCGCACCAACAAGCAGCAGCGTCGTCTCATGAGCCTGTTCGGCAGCGTGACGGCCAATTACGACGACTACCTGTACGTCACCGTGACGGGCCGGAACGACTGGACCTCCACGATTCCGCAGGAGCGCAACTCGTTCTTCTACCCCTCCGTCCAGACGAGCTTCATTTTTTCCGACGCCATCCCGACGATCGGCAAGTACATGAGCGGCAAGCTCCGCGCGAGCTACGCGCAGGTGGGCAAGGATGCGCGGCCATACGCGTTCCGCCCGTCGCTCGAGTTCAAGACCACGGCCAACGGTGGCTACGGGTACGGCTTCACGGGTCCGAATCTCGATTTGCGCCCGGAATTCGCATCGTCGTACGAAGTCGGCACCGAGCTCGGTTTCTTCAACGATCGTCTCGGCCTCGATGTCACCACGTACCGCAAGGAAACGACCGATCAGATCGTCAATGACATCCGCGGCAGCTACGCCACCGGTTTCATTCTGTTCAACCTGAATGGTGCGTCTACGCGGAATACCGGCGTTGAAGTCACGCTTCGCGGTACACCCGTGATGACGCGCGACCTCACGTGGGACGTGATCGCCAACGTAGAGCGCGCGCGCGGCAAGGTGCTCAAGCTGCCCAATGCCCTGCCCGAGTCGTACGTGTCCGATACGTGGCTGTACGGTAACGTCCGCAATGGCGTCGCCCCGGGACTCTCCACTCGGTCGCTCACGGGTCTCTTCTATCTCCGTGACACGATCCCCGGCTCGAAAAAGCTGCTCATCGACCCGACCACCGGCCTTCCACTCCGCTCCACGGCGTTCATCGATGGTGGCTACGATCGCCAGCCCGACTTCACCATCGGCCTCACGAACACGCTGCGCTACAAGAAGTTCTCGGTCAGCTTCCTCGTGGACATCCGGAAGGGCGGCGACGTCTTCAACGCCACCGAGCACTTCCTGACCTCGCGCGGCCTCAGCAATCGCACGCTCGATCGCGACCAGCCACGCGTGCTCGACGGCGTGCTGCGCGACGGCAAGGAGAACACGGCCAACCCCACGAAGAACACCATCGTGGTCATTCCGGCCGTGCAGCCGCAGTACTACACGGGCATCAGCGAAGAGCTCTTCATCGAGAAGGACATCAACTGGGTGCGCCTGCGCGACATCACCGTGCGTATGGCCCTACCCGGCAAGTACTTCAAGGCGCGTGAAGCCAGCGCCTATGTCACGGGCACGGACCTCTTCCTCTTCACGAACTACTCGGGCCTCGATCCGATCGTCAACGGCAACAGCGCCGCTGTTGGTGGATCCGGCGGTGTCGGTATCGATTACGGCAACTTCCCGATGCCGCGCGGCCTGGCCTTCGGCATCAAGATGGGGTACTAAACCATGAAATCCTTCCGCAAGATTCTGCTGGTCGGCGCGATGGCGCTGACATCAGCCAGCTGCAATGAGTTCCTCGACGTCAACAACAACCCCAACGGCCCGCAGACGGTCTCGGCGAACCTGTATCTCGCGCCGATGCTGCACTGGGTGGTCACGTCGCCGCAGTACGACGGCCGCTTCGTGGCCCGTTATACCCAACAGCTCACTGTACCGGGAACGGTATTGAGCACGTGGGATCGTATGGGCTATGACCCGTCCAGCGACAATGGCGCGCAGCAGTGGCGCGATGTGTACTGGGTGCTAGGGCAGAATCTGGTCGACATGACGAAATTGGCCGAGGCCGAAGAGCGCTGGGACCTCCTTGGCGTGGCCAAGCTGCTCAAGGCATGGGGCTGGCAAGTCACCACCGACCTCCACGGCGAAATCATCGTCAAGGAAGCGATCGACCAGTCGAAGTTCAGCTTCAACTACGATTCGCAGGAATACGCGTACCAGGAAATCCTGAAGCTGCTCAACGAAGCGATCACGAACCTGCAGCGCACCGATGGCGCCGTCGATCAGGCCTATCTGGCCCGTACCGACAAGATCTACAACGGCGACCGCACCAAGTGGCTCAAGCTGGCGTATGGCATGAAGGCGCTCTGCCTCAACCATTTCTCCCGCAAGGCCTCGTACAAGCCGGCCGACGTCATCGCCGCCGTGAACCTGTCGTTCACCAGCGGCGCCGATGACGCGCTGCTCAAGTACCCGGGTACCCAGAACGACGACATTAATTTCTGGGGACGGACGCGGGGCAATTTTAACGCGTATCGCCAGACGCAGTTCGTGGTCAGCCTAATGAACGGCACGCAGTTCAGCGGCGCGGTGGACCCGCGGATGAGCCGGATGCTGTCACCGTCACCCGACGGGCTATACCGTGGCCTCGACGTGAACGTGGTCGGCTTCGGGGCGCTCACCACGGCCCAGCAGCCGAACAACGTGTACGGCTACGCCGGCACCGGCGGGCTCGCGCTCCCCGGCCGCTACATCTTCGATGACAAGGCAAAGCTGCCCCTCATGACGTACTCGCAGCTGCAGTTCATCAAGGCCGAGGCGGCGTACAAGATGGGTGATATGGCCACGGCATTAGCCGCCTACACGGCCGGCGTGTCGTCGCATATCGACTTCGTAAACGCGCGGAATCTCGACAATGGGCAGGCGCCCACGCAGATCTCGCCGGCCGAGAAGTCAGCCTTTCTGGCCACCCCGTCCATCATCCCGGCGTCGCCGGCCGGGCTCTCCCTCACCCGCATCATGTCGCAGAAGTACCTCGCGCAGTGGGGATGGGGCCATAACGAGATCTGGATGGACATGCGTCGCTACAACTACACGGATGTCGATCCGGCCAGCGGCGTGCAGGTGTTCCCCGGCTTCACACTGCCGACCAACCTGTATCCCGACAACGGCGGCAAGATCGCCCAGCGCATCCGTCCGCGCTTCAATTCGGAGTACGTGTGGAATCGTCCGGGTCTCGAGGCCATTGGCGGTCTCGCGCTCGACTACCACACGAAGCCTCTCTGGATCACTCAACCGTAATCAGCGATGAACGCATTCAGATCAATCGCGATGCTGCTGTGCGCCGTCGCGCTCACCGCATGTGAGAAGAACGCCGTACAGGACATCACCGGCTCGCTCCCCGGGTCGCGCATCAAGTTCTTCAACTTCGGCGTCAATACGCCGGCGGTGAATTTCTACGCCAACGACAGCAAGATCACGGCGATCACCTCGGCCACCGGCGTGGAAGCGGTGACCGGCGTGTCGTCCGGCGGCGTGGGCTCGGGCGGCTTCTACTCGGCCATCGAACCCGGCGCCTACACCTTCGCCGGGAAGATCACCGCCGACATGGACAAGAACCTTGTCGTGTCGCGCGCCACAGCGACGCTGGCCGACGGCAAGGCGTACTCGTACTACATCAGCGGCATCTACAACATGACGGCCAAGACCGCCGAAGCGTTCGTGTTGGAAGACGCGTTCGTGGACACGCTCGACTACACGGTGGCCTACGTGCGGTTCGTGAACGCCATCTCCAACGCCAGCCCGATGACGCTGTACGCGCGGAATCCCACCACCGGCGTGGAACTGCCGGTGGGTGGCGCCGTGGCCTACAAGGCCGGCGGTGCCTTTACGGCGCTGCCCGGTGCGGTGTATGATCTCAACACGCGCGTTGCGGGATCAACGACCAACGTGATCACCCGCACGGCGGTGTCGTTCTCCGCCGGCAAGGTCTACACGATCGGTGCGCGCGGCGATATCACGGTCGTATCCACCACGTTGGCAACGCGACCGCAGCTCGACAACACCGCCAACCGGTAACACCGGCGCGCGTGATGCCCCATGCAGGTCAAAAGGCCCCCGGTATGCACCGGGGGCCTTTTGTTGTCCGCGCACCACGCCGCGCGCGCACTCACGGAATCGGCTTTGGTGCTCCGCCCGAGCGCAGGAAATCCATCGCCATGTTCGTCATCGCGCGCACACCCACGGCCAAGGCGCGGTCGTCACCCTGAAAGAGCGGCGAGTGATTACTGGCCACCATCTTCGGATCGAGATTAGGTGGCGTGACACTCAGGTTGAAGAAGAACCCCGGCGCAAGCTCGGAGAAGCGCGAGAAATCTTCACCAGCCATTGTGACGTCCCCTTCCATGGCACCGGCCGCACCGGCCACACGCTTGAGCGTGGGATAAAACTTGGCAACCATCGCGTCGCTGTTCACCGAGCTGGGGTAACCGATGTCCACGATCACATCGGCCGTGGCCCCGTGCGCTTCCGCGATGTTGGTCGCGATCCGCTTCATGCGGTCGCGAATCGTCTTCCGTGCATCCGGGTCGAACGCGCGGATCGTGCCAATCATCCACACCGAGTCGGGGATGATGTTCTCGCGCAGTCCACCGTGAATCGCGCCTACCGTGACCACCGCCGGCGCCTTCGACAGGTCGAGCTGACGCGACACGATTGTCTGCAGCGCCGTCACAATCTCCGCGCTCACTACGATCGGATCGACGGTGTTGGCCGGCATCGCCCCGTGTCCCTGCCGTCCGTGCACCACGATGCGCCAGCCGTCGGCGCTGGCCGAGATCGCACCGGAGCGATAGTGCATGGCGCCGAGCGGTCCGGGCCCCACGTGCAAGCCGAACACGCCATCCACGCCCTTCATCACGCCGGCATCGATCATCGGCTGCGCCCCACCGCGCGGCGGCACTTCCTCGGCCGGCTGGAACAGGAACTTCACCGTACCCGGCATGCGATCCTTGAGGCCGGCCAGCACTTCGGCGGTGCCCATCAACATCGCGGTGTGCATGTCGTGGCCGCAGGCGTGCATCACGCCGGTTTCCTGGCCGTTATACACCGTGCGCACCGTCGACTTGAACGGCACATCAACCAGTTCAGTCACCGGCAGGGCATCCATGTCGGCACGCAGCGCCACCGTAGGTCCGGGCTTGCCGCCCTTGAGAATCCCCACCACCCCGGGAATGCCGCCCACGTTCTCCTGTACTTCCATGCCCAGCGCCTTGAGATGCGCCGCCACCAACGCCGCCGTACGCTTCTCGGCGTAGCCGAGCTCCGGATGCTGGTGAATGTCGTGCCGCCAGGCGGTGACCTTGTCGGCGATCGCGGCGGTGCGACGATCGATGTCAGCGGCCAACGCCGGATCGGCGGTGACCTGTTGCGCGCGCAGGGAAGGCGCGACGCTGAGCGTAGCCGAGAGCAGCACGGCGGCGAACACACGGGGAGAGCGCATGGCAGAACCGGTGGGCGGGAAGCGGGGGGAAAAGGAGTGGCGGAAAGATGGCGAATGCTGGGTATTGGCGCTCGCCCCCTCAGGGCACGATCACCACTGCTCGGCCACGGCGGGCTGCTGCGCGGACAGACCGCAGGGCATCGCCATGATCGCGGCGACGGCGGCGGCGGAGATCGTGCGTGTGCTCATGAGATCGGATCGGTAAAGGCCGTGGTCAACGCGCTACCGCGAAAGCACGCGCTTCAGCAATTCGGGCATCGCGTGCAGCTGATCAATGTGGTCGGGCGCCGTCGTCCCCGCGAATCCCAGCACGCGGAAGCCCCTCTGCCGGACCTCGCTGAGCTGCTGCATGCCACGCGGCCCCCACTGCAACACCGCCGTGCGGCGAAGCCCCAGCGCCCTGATCGTCCAGTCGGCGGTCTCGGTAGTGCTGGCGAATGTACCGGGGAAGATCTCGGAGTGCGCGATCAGCATGCTTTTTTCACCGCGGGCCGCCGCGCGTGCAAAGTTCGTGAGCGACAGGAGATTCATGGTGTCGAGCATGCCGCCGGCCGCGAGCACCTGCCTCTCCGGCACGTACGACGTGTGCATGCCGTCCAGCAGTAAGACCGCATCCACCCGCGCCAAGTGGCGCGGCTCGCGCAGGATCGCCCGCACCGCACCGTGACCGGCCGAGAAGCCCACCAGCGTTACGCGGTCGATGCGCGACGGGCGGCCGGTCAACGCCGCAACCTCACGAGTGATGGTGGCCAGCAGCGTGTCGAACACGGCCGGATCGGCGAAGCTGCGATCGTAGACGCCCGAGCCGGCCCCGAGGGTGAGCACCACCGCCACGGTGCGTGAACCGAGCGCAGCGACCGCTTGCTGCGGCAGCCACGACGCGCCGTGAAAGTGGATCACGACATCGAATGCGTCGCGCGACCGGACGCGATCGGGCACCCACAGCGCGACCGGCTGGTCCGCCGGCCCAGGGAACGGGCGCGTCGTGCCACCGTGCGCACGTGGCGCGAGCCGTTCGTGGGCGCGGGAGGTCTCCAGCATCGGCGACGGATTCTGTGCCTGTGGCGGCGGGGCCACAAGAATGCCTTGCGCCGACAGCGTCGCCAGAGGCCCCATGAGCACCACTGCGGCAGCGATGCGCGCGACCATCTCGAAACAAGGCATGAAGTCTCCGTGGAAGCGTCGTAGGAGCATCAGTAGACGCGGGGCGCGTGGCGTGCAATCTACCGGTGGATGGTGCGGTGTCACGCTCTCGCCAGCCTTGCTGAAAGAGCGCCCCCACACCAACGTTAAGCGTCTGTTCTCTCTTCGCGGCCGGCGAATCCATGCTGCGGGGAACACCGCGATTTTGCCGAGGGCAGGAACGCACGATGCACCCACACATCCGACTCCGCATGTATTGTCTTCGTCGTGTTGGTCTGACCCTCG
>NSHR01000062.1 GCA_002737115.1 Gemmatimonadota bacterium
CCCCGGCCTTGGTGGCCGTGTACTCGGCATGCACGCCCATATGCACGTTGCAGGTGGGGCACCACAGGCCATCCTTGATCATCCCGTCGACCATCGTCTGGTCGCCCAGTTTCACCCCGCCACGCATGCCGTACACGTAGTGCGGCGCGTTGCTCATGCTCTCCTGACCACCGGCCACGATCACCTGCGCGTCACCGGCCTTAATGGCCTGCGCGGCAAGCATCACGGCCTTGAGGCCGGAGCCACACACCTTGTTGATGGTGAGGGCCGACGCCGTCGCGGGCACGCCCGCCTTGAGCATCGCCTGCCGTCCGGGTGCCTGGCCGGCGCCACCCTGCAGCACGTGGCCCATGATCACTTCCTGCACCGCCTCGGGTGCAACGCCGCTGCGCTGGAGCGCGGCACGGATCGCGATGGCGCCCAGCTCCGGCGCAGACAGGGGCGAAAGGCCCCCGAGATACCGCCCGATCGGTGTGCGCGCGGCACCCACGATGACGGGCTGGCGAGATAGGTCGCTCATGTATGACTAAGGAGTGGCGGGAACGTGCACGTGCAGACGCTGAAAATAACCGATCTCACCGCGAAATCGGCGAAATCCGGAGCCGTGGGGACCCCGGAATTCGCCGATTTCGTCTTGTCCCAGCCTAGCGGCAGGTCATCCCTCCGATCGGCTTCACCATGTCGTCGACCTTCATCTCGAACCGCTTCTTGCCCAGCGCCTTGCTGGTTCTCCGGGCGTCGCCGGGGCCGAGGAACCGCATGGCGATGGCATCGCCGAGCTTCTCGGCGATCGGGCGCACGATGACGCGCCCCATGAGGTTATGGCCGCCGTTCACGTTTTGCGGTCCATGCTGCTCAGTGCCACCCGGGTGAAACAGCGCGAGCAATCAGGCGTCGTAGCCGACCACGAGGTTCATGCCAGATTGCTGGGCGCGCTGCACGGCGGTGCTCGCGGCCGCGAGCAAACCGTCCACGCTAATCACCGACTCCGTTACCTCGGCCACCCCCACCGACAGCGTGCAACGCACGCCCTGCACGTCGCCACTGAACAGGTGCCGCTGCATGCGCTCGCGGATACGTTCGGCCAGCACCAGCCCACCAGACAGTTCGGTGCTCGGCAGCAGCACCGCAAACGCTTCCCCGCCAACCCGACCGACCACGTCGGTCGTACGCGATTCCTGACGGCAGACCCACGCGATCGCGCGCAGCCATTCGTTGCCGAACGCCTCACCGTGTTGCTCGGTGATCTCGCGAAAATTGTCCGGATCGACCAGCATCATACTCAGCGGCTGTTCGTAGCGGCGGGCACGCGCGACTTCGGACGAGGCCGAGTCGAAGAAGTCGCGACGGGCCGAAACGCCGGTGAGGTCGTCGGTGCTGCTCGACGCATCGTCGCGCAGACTCTCTTCCAGACGGCGACGCTCCGAGGCATCGTTGCTGACGATCGAGAAGCCATTCGCCGTCCCGTCGGTGGCGCGGAGCGCCGTGATCACGGTACTGGCCCAGAACAACGAACCATCCTGGCGCTGCCGATGCCCTTCTTCCTCGCACCAGCCATTGCGGGCCGCGCGGGCCAGCGACTCCCGGACAGCGGCGTCGCCGCCGCTGTCCGGCGGCAGCAGCCGCGTCATCGGCTGCCCGAGGACCGCGCTGGCGGGCCACTGATGCACGCGCTCGGCCGCTTCGCTCCAGGAGTCGACGACGCCCTCGGCATTCACTGTGAACATGGCGTAGTCGCGCACCGCGCCCTCCACGGCGCGCAGCCGCTGCTCGGTCCGTGACAAGTGACCGCGGGCCGTGGCCAGCGCTCCCGCGTCGTTGACGACGGCCATGATTCGGCCCGGCGCCACCTTTACCAACGAGAGATGCACCCCACGCTGCTCGCCGGGCGCGAGCAGTTCGAGCGCGTCGAGAATCACACCGCGTGGTGAGTCAAACCCACGCACGCGCGCCGCGAGGTCGGGAGCGACCGCCGCCAACGCCACGAACAAATCATCGAGTGAGCCCGCCCGGGTGAACGGGGTGAGCAGCGTCCGCGCCGCCAGGTTGGCGACTTCGACCCGCCCGTCTTCGTCGACCTCTACGAGGCCGACCGGCGCCAGCACGAACAAGTCGAGCAGCGCCTCAAGCGTCACGTGGTCGCCACCGGCTGCGCGGCCGCGGCCGTCGCGGCGGCTACGACATCGTCCGGAATCGCCAGCGTCCGATCGGCGATTTCCTGCAGCACGCGTGCGATGAACGCGTCGGACGACATGATGTCCTGCTTCTTGCCGGCGCCACGCGAGCGCAGCGCGACGGTGTTCTCGTCGGCCTCGCGACGGCCAATCACACACATGTACGGCACCTTCTGCACTTCCCCGTCGCGCACGCGGTAGTTCAGCGTTTCGTTGCGCGCATCGAGCGTGGCACGAAGGCCGGCCGCCTTCATACGCGCCACCAGCGCTTCCGCGTGCTCGTTGTAATCGATCGCGATCGGAATCACGCGCACCTGCTCGGGCGAGAGCCACACCGGGAAGACGCCGGCGAAGTGCTCGATCAGGATGGCGATGAACCGCTCGAACGAACCGCTCACCGCACGGTGGATCACCACCGGACGGTGCGGCGCGTTGTCATCGCCCGTGTAGGTGAGGTCGAAGCGCTCCGGCGCGTTGTAGTCAAGCTGGATCGTGCCGAGCTGCCACGCCCGGCCGATGCTGTCCATGACGTCGAAGTCGATCTTTGGGCCGTAGAATGCACCGTCGCCTTCCTTCATTTCGTAGGGGCGACCCGTGCTGTCGAGCGCGGCCCGCAGGGCGGCCTCCGCCCGATCCCACAGTTCGTCGGAACCGATGCGCTGCTCAGGACGCGTCGCGAACTTGAGCTTGGCCGTGAGGCCGAACGTGTCGTAGTAGCCGAGGATGAAATCCATCAGGAACTTCACTTCGCCGGCGATCTGATCTTCACGTAGGTACACGTGGCAGTCGTCCTGGGCGAACTGCCGCACGCGCGTGAGTCCCGACAGCGCGCCGGAGAGCTCGTTGCGGTGCAACACGTCGAACGTGACGTACCGCATGGGTAGATCACGATACGAATGTTTGCTTGACGCAAAATACAAATGATGCGACGGGCAGTTCATCGGTTTGAGCGACATATCATGTTCGCCGGTCTCGCTGTCGAGCACGAGGAACATGTTCTCTTTATACTTGCCCCAGTGTCCGGACTGCTCCCACAGCGCCTTGTTGTACAGCAGCGGCGTCTTGATTTCCTTGAACGCCTCCTGCTGACGCTCGCGCACGAACGCTTCGAGCGTGTTGTACATCGTGGTGCCCTTGGGCGTCCAGAACACGGCGCCGGGCGCGACGGGGAACAGCTGAAAGAGGTCGAGCGCCTTCCCGAGCACGCGATGGTCGCGCTTTTTGGCTTCTTCGAGATTGTGCAGGTGTAGCTCGAGATCGTCCTTCTTGAAGAAGGCCGTGGCATAAATGCGCTGCAGCATCTGCCGCTTCACATCGCCACGCCAGTAGGCGCCGGCGGTGGTGAGCAGCTTGAAATGCTTGAGGTACGACGTGTCCGGCACGTGCGGGCCGCGGCACAGGTCGATGAAGGGGCCGTCGGTATAGGTCGAGATGACTTCGTCGCTTCCCTCGAAATCATTAAGGCGCTCGAGCTTGAGCGGATCGTCGGCGAAGCGCACGCGCGCCTCGGCCAGCGACACCTCGTCGCGCAGGAACGGATACTTCTCGGCCACGACCTTTTTCATCTCGGCTTCGAACGCCGCCAGATCGTCGGGCGTGAACGGCTTCTCCACTTCGAAATCGTAGTAGAAGCCATCATCGATGGCGGGGCCGAAACCGATCTTGGCGTCGGGGCGCAAGCGGCGCACCGCCGTAGCCAGGATATGGGCCCCCGAGTGACGCAGCACCTGCACGGCCCGTGGGTCTTTCTCCGTGATGACCACGAAGGAACCCGATGCCCGCAAGGGCGTCATGAGGTCCAACACCTCTCCGTCCACTGCGACCGCCAGCGACGCCTGCAGCAGGCGCGCCCCGATCGAGCCGACCACATCGCGCGCCAGCGTCCCGGGCGGGACCTCGCGAGTGGAGCCGTCGGGCAGTGTCAGGACGATGTGCGCGTGGGGAGCAGCGTCAGCAGCGGATTGCGAACCGGCAGTCATCAGGAGTGGGCAGAAAGGTGAGCACCCTCGCTGTGCGAGGACGCTCAAGTTACCCTCGCACAAGGAGTCACGCCAAGTTCACCCTCGATCCTCTTCGTGATCGCCGTCGGCTGGCGGCTGGCCCACCGCTGGCCGGCACCGCCGTCTTGGCGATGAGCCCGTCGGGTCCCACCCATGAGGCGCTCGAATCGCGCGTCCTCAAGGCGTTCCGGAATGATCCGGCTGGGTGGAAAGCACGGGGGAGATCGCGTACGCCCTCTCCCTCGCCGGTTGGGGGGCCAGTCACCGGTTCACTCGTGTTATCTTGGGCCATGACTGCGCCTGATACGAATCCGCTGCCAACGACCTACGACGCCGCCACGACCGAGTCCACCTGGTACGCGAGGTGGTCGGAGCACGGGGTATTCACCGCCGATGCCGCCCGCGCCGCCACGCGCGAGCCGTTCGTGATCGTGATTCCGCCGCCGAATGTGACGGCGGTCCTGCACATGGGGCATGGCCTCAACAATACCGTGCAGGACGTGCTGATTCGCTGGCGCCGTATGGCGGGCGACGAAGCGCTGTGGCTGCCGGGTACCGACCACGCGGGCATCGCCACGCAGAACGTGGTGGAAAAGCAGCTGGCGGCGCAGGGGCAGACGCGCTTCGACGTGGGCCGCGGGCCCTTCGTAGAGAAGGTCGCCGAATTCGTGGAGCACACCGGCGGCGAGATCCTGAATCAGCTGAAGGCCATCGGATCGAGCGCCGACTGGTCGCGCACGGCCTATACGTTCTCCCCCGCACTCTCAAAGTCGGTGCGCGAGGCGTTTGTGCGGCTGCACGAAGACGGCTTGGTGTACAAGGGCCATCGCGTCATCCATTGGTGCCCACGCTGCGGTACCTCGCTGTCGGACGAAGAGGCGGAGTTCACCGACACGACGGGTAAACTGTACCACCTGAAGTACGTGCTCGCCGACGACCCGACGCAATCGATTACCGTGGCCACCACGCGCCCGGAAACGATGCTCGGCGACGTCGCCGTGGCGGTCAATCCCGAGGACGAACGGTACCTCGCGATGATCGGCCAGGATGTGGTGCTGCCGATCATCGGCGTACGCATACCGATTATCGCCGATACGTACACCGACGCCGCGTTCGGGACCGGCGCCGTGAAGATCACGCCGGCGCATGACGCCAACGACTTCGACGTGGGCAAGCGCCATGGATTGGCCATGCCGGTCATCATCGATGCCGAGGGCATCGTGCGTGAGGTTGAAGACGCCGCCGGACGTGTGCCGGCGGCGCTGTTGGGGCTGGATCGCGCCGCGGCGCGCACGGCCATCGTGACGCTGCTGGAGGCAGAAGGTGCGTTGGTGAAGGTCGAGCCGCACGCCCACGCGGTGCGTCACTGCTACCGCTGCGACACCGTGGTCGAGCCGCGCTTATCCGACCAGTGGTTTGTGCGCATGCGGCCGCTCGCCGACAAGGCGCTCGACGTGTTGCGCGGCGGTCAGCTGCGCATTCTGCCCGACCGCTGGGAAGCTGTGTACGTGAATTGGCTGGAAGGCATTCGCGACTGGAACATCTCGCGACAGATCTGGTGGGGTCATCGCGTGCCGGTGTGGTACTGCGACACCCCGACCTGCGCGCAAGAGCTGATCGTGTCGCGCACCGATGTGACCGCGTGTCCGTCGTGTGGCGGTCGTGTGCGTCAGGACGAGGATGTGCTCGATACGTGGTTCTCGTCGTGGCTGTGGCCCTTCTCGACACTCGGCTGGCCCGATACAACGCCCGATCTGAAGGCGTTCTATCCGGGCGACGTGCTGGTCACGGCACCGGAAATTCTGTTCTTCTGGGTGTCGCGCATGGTGATGTCGGGGTGCTGGTTCCTCGACCAGACGCCGTTCCACACCGTGTATCTGCACGGCACCGTGCGCGATATGCAGCACAAGAAGATGTCGAAGTCGCTGGGCAACGGGATCGATCCGCTGGACGTCGTGAAGCTGTATGGCGCCGATGCGCTGCGCTGGACCATGACGGCGGGCCTCGGCCTCGGCGTCGATGTCATGCTCGACCCCAATGACCTCGAGAAGTCGTTCGCGCCCGGCCGCAACTTCTGTACGAAGCTCTGGAACATCGGACGCTTCCTGCTATCACGCGTCGGCACCGAACCGCTGCAGCCGTTGTCGTCGATCGCGCCCGAGCGCCTCACCGCCGCGGATCGGTGGATCCTGGATCGTCTCGATCAGGCCATTCTCGACTGCGACGCCGCCTTGGGTCCGCCGCGACCAGCCAACGGACACAGCTGGACCGACGCCGAACGCGGTCGTGGTCTGCGTTTGTCGGAGTACGCCGAGGCGGCGCGTCGCTTCGTGTGGAACGAGCTGGCCGACTGGTATCTCGAGGCGCTCAAGCCGCGGCTGTACGCCACCGAGGGCGAGGATCGCGAGGTGGCGCGCACCGTGCTGGCGCATGCCTTCGACGGCGCCCTACGCCTGTTGCAGCCCGTGGTGCCGTTTATTACGGAAGCGCTCTGGCAGCAACTGCCCAACACGCCCGAGGGCGCGTTCCTGGCGCAGGCGGCGTGGCCGCGGTCCCGACGGGCCGAAGGTGCGGTGCCGACCGAGGCGCAGGCCTTCGAGTACGCCCGCGACGCGGTGCAGGCGATCCGCAGCGTCCGGTCGGAGTACAACGTGAATCCGGGCGCGTGGGTAGACGCGATGCTCGTGGCGCCGGCGGGGATCGCCGAGCTGCTGGACGCGCAGCGCGACACGATCGGCTCGCTGGCGCGCGCGCGGGTGGCGATGGCGTCGGTGAACCCCGGAGGCGCGTCGGCGCAGCTGTTGCTGCGTGACGGCGTGGAACTGGTCGTGCCGTTGGCCGGCATGGTGGATCTTGAGAAGGAGAAGCAGCGATTGCAGGCAGAACTCACGCAACTCGACACGCAGCTGAATGCGCTCGACGGCCGACTGGCCAACGAGACGTTCGTCGCGAAAGCGCCGCCGGCCCTGGTGGAGGCGGAACGAGCCAAGGCTGAGGAGTGGCGGGCGCGGTGCGCGCTGATGCGTGCGAAGCTCGGTACCTTCGGCGCGTGAGGACCGCGATGAAAGCCGTGGCGCTGCAGGCGGCCGCCCTGCTGCTGCTGAGTGGCTGCGCCAGTCAGGCGGCGCCGCCCGGCGGCCCGCCTGATTTGGCGCCGCCGCTCGTGCTGAAGGTGTCGCCACAGAACAACGCCGTGGGCGCCACGCCGAAGGCCGTCGTGCTGCAGTTCGACGAGGTGATCAGCGAATCCCCCAAGGGCGCGAAAGATATCGCGGAGCTGGTGTTCATCAGCCCGAAGAGCGGTGTGCCCGAGGTGGATTGGGGTCGCTCGAAAATCGCGATCCGCCCATCGAAGGGCTGGAAGCAGAACACCGTGTATTCAGTGGTCATCAAGCGTGGCCTGCAGGATCTGCGCAACAACGGCATCGACAGTACGATCCGCCTGGTGTTCAGCACCGGCGGACCGATTCCCTCCACGCGCATCGCTGGCGTGGCCTTCGACTGGGCGGCCGGGAACGGACTCTCGGGTGCCGTGGTGGAGGCCGTCGCGCCGGACAGTACGACGTATCAGGTTGTTGCCGATTCCACCGGCCGATTTGTCTTGCAGTACCTGCCGCCCGGCCCGTATCTGCTGCGCGCCTATGGCGACCGGAACACCAACCGCACAATCGATCCCATCGAGGTCTGGGACTCGGTGCGCGTCACGCTCACGCAATCGGCAGACATCGAGTTCTACAGCTTCGCGCACGACACCGTCGGCCTGCGCGTGGCGGACGTGACCCCACCGGACAGTGGCGTGCTGAAGGTGACATTCGACAAGCCATACGCGCCGGGCCAGCGCTTCGGCCCCGGCGACGTCGTCATCAAGCGCGCCGACTCGTCGATCGTGCGCGTCAAATCGGTGCAGACGATTCCCGAGCGCGCGCTGGCCGACACGTTGAAGGCCAAAGTGCGTGCCGACTCCGTCGCCCGGGTGGCCTCGCTGCGCGACTCCACACCCGCATTGCGGGCCCGTACCGATTCGCTGGCGCGCGTGCAGCGCGTCGACAGTCTGGCGGCGGTCGCCCGTTCCGAGCGCGAGGCGCGCGCCCGTGCGGCCGCCCGTCGGGGACGCCCAGGGGCCCCGATCGACACCACGCCGCCGCCCAAGCTGCGTCGTCCGTTGCTGTACACGGAAATTTACGTCACGCTCGACACGGTCCTGGAACCGCAAAAGCAGTTCCGGTTGAGCGTCACCGACGTGCGGAGTCTCTCGGGCACCGTGCGCACGCCGGCGCGCACCTTCACCACGCCGCGCGCTCCCAAGCCCGACAGCACGAAAGACAGCACCACGCGCGACAGCACGTCGGCACGTCCGACGGCGCCGCGTCCGGCCGCGCCACGTGATACGCTCGCGCGCACCATGCGCGCGCGCGTCCGCGCCCTGTTCGGCGCGTCAGAATGACGGCGACCGCTGCCCCGTCGCCAGCGCCCGCGCTGTTCATCGATCGCGACGGCACACTCATCGCCGATGCCCACTATCTCGCCGATGCCAGTCGCGTGCAGCTGCTCCCGGGCGCGGCCGCGGCCGTCGCCAACGCCAATGCGGCACAGGTGCCGGTGGTGGTCGTCACGAATCAGTCGGGCATCGCGCGCGGACTGATCACGACGTCGCAATACGAAGCGGTGCGCGATCGCACGAATGCCATGCTGCGCGCCGGTGGGGCGGCGGTGCTGGCCACGTACCACTGTCCACATTGGGGACATCCGAAGGAGCTCTGCGAGTGCCGCAAACCGGGCCTCGGCATGTACCGTGAAGCGGCGGCGGCCTATCAGCTCGACCTGATGCGCAGCGCGTACATCGGCGATCGGTGGCGTGATGTGCAGCCGGCGCTCGCCACCGGTGGCATCGGGATCCTGGTGCCCGGCATCGAGACGCCCGCCGCCGACGTGGAGGAAGCGCGCTCGGCGCTCTCCGCCCGCATCTTCATGGCCGAGCACCTCCTCGAGGCGGTGTCGATCGCGCTGGCTATGGTCGGCCCCCGCGCCCCCCTGCAGCCGCCGTCGGGCGTGCAGTAGTTTGGGCGCCATGTCATCACCAGCGCGTATCTCCGTGCTCGCCTCGGGCGGTGGGTCCAACCTGCAAGCCCTGATCGACCACTTTGCGGGTCGGGCGGCCAGTGCCGGCGTGATCACGTTCGTCGCCTCCGAACGAGAAGAGGCGGGCGCCCTCGATCGCGCCCGCGCCGCCGGCATCGCGACCGGCGTGCTCGACGCGCCGAACGACAGTGATGCCATTCTCTCGCTGCTCCACACCGCCAAAACGGATGTGCTGGTGCTGGCCGGCTATCTCAAATTGGTGCCGGCGCCCGTCGTGCGCGCCTTCCGCGGACGTATCCTGAACGTGCACCCCGCGCTCCTGCCCTCGTTCGGTGGCCCCGGCATGTACGGCATGCGCATTCATCACGCGGTGCTCGATCACGGGGCTGCGCTCACCGGCGTTACCGTGCACTTCGTCGACGAGCACTTTGATCGCGGGCCGATCATCGCGCAGTGGCCGGTGCCGGTGCTGCCGGGCGACGACGCGACCGTGCTGGCAGCGCGTGTGCTGCGCACCGAGCATCGCCTGTTGCCACTGTGCGTCGCGGCCGTGGCCTCGGGTGCGATCGCGCTCGGCGAAGACGGTCGCATGCACGGGCATCTCGACATCCCCGGGTCGGAGCACGCACCGGAATGGCGCTTTGCGCTGGCCGAGGACGCCGCCGGTCCGTCACCGGACTTTGCGACCGATGTGGCGCGACTCTTTCCGCGCTGATCCCCATCTGCTGTTCTTTTTCTTCTTCTGATCCCGTCTCCATGCGCGCGCTGCTTTCCGTTTCCGACAAATCTGGTCTTGTGCCCTTCGCCACCGGCCTCGCTCAGCAGGGATTTGAGCTCGTCTCTACCGGCGGAACGGCCAAGGTGCTGCGCGACGCCGGCCTCGCGGTGAAGGACGTCAGTGACATTACCGGCTTCCCGGAGATGCTCGACGGGCGCGTGAAGACGCTGCACCCGGTGATTCACGGCGGCCTGCTGGCACGACGCGATCTGCCCGAGCACATGGAGGCAATCGCGGCGCATGACATCGGCACCATCGATCTCGTCGTGGTCAACCTGTATCCGTTCCGCGAAACGGCCGCCAAGCCGAACGTGCATGCCGAAGACGTGATCGAGAACATCGACATCGGTGGCCCCTCGATGCTGCGCTCGGCCGCGAAAAACTTTGCGTCGGTGTGGGTGATCGTTGACCCCGCCGACTATGCGCACGTGCTCGAGATCGTGCAGGCGGGCGGCGACGACCTCGCCCTCCGCACGCGGCTCGCCGAGAAAGTGTACGCGCACACCAGCAGCTATGACGCGGCGATTGCGCAGTGGTTTGCGCAGCAGCGCGGCGAGCCCTTCCCCGACCGCTATCCGATCGCCTTCGAGAAGCAGCAGGCGCTGCGCTACGGCGAAAACCCACAGCAGCGCGCCGCCTTCTACGTGGAAAAGCCGGGCGCTGGCCTTGGCGCATTGGTGCAGAAGGGCGGTAAGGAGCTCTCGTTCAACAACCTGCTCGACCTCGAGGGCGCGTTGCTCGCCATCGAGCCGTTCGCCGATCAGCCGGCCTGCGCGATCATCAAGCACACCACGCCCTGCGGTGTGGCCACGGGCATCGATGCGCTCTCAGCGTACCAGAAGGCGTTGGCGTGCGATCCCGTGTCGGCGTTCGGCAGCGTCATTGCCTTCACCGTGCCCGTCGATGTCGCCGCGGCGGAAGCCATCTCCAGCTTGTTCGTGGAGTGCATCGTGGCGCCGTTGTTCTCCGATGAAGCGGTCGAGATTCTCGGTCGCAAGAAGAATCTGCGGGTGCTGGAAGGACGCGCAAACTGGCCCAAGGGCGGCATGGACTACAAGCGCGTGCGTGGCGGCCTGCTGGTGCAGGATCGTGCGCCGGCGCCGATCGAGTCGGCCCAGTGGAACGTGGTCACGAAGCGTCAGCCGACCACCGAAGAGATGGTGGACCTCCACTTCGCGTGGAAGTCGGTGGCGAGCGTCAAGTCGAATGCCATCGTGCTCGTGCACGACGGCGCCACGATTGGCATCGGTGCCGGTCAGATGTCACGCGTGGACGCCAGCTTCCTGGCGGTGCACAAGGCGACGAGCGTGGGCCACATTACCGAGGGCGCCGCGCTGGGCTCCGACGCCTTCTTCCCGTTTCGCGACGGCATCGATCACGCGGCGGCAGCTGGGGTCAAGGCGATCGTGCAGCCCGGCGGATCGGTGCGCGACGCGGAGGTCATTGCGGCCGCTGATGAACATGGCATCGCGATGGTGTTCACCGGCGAGCGTCTGTTCCGTCACTAGGAACCCCGGCGCTCGTCGCTTCGTTCACCCACCATTCGCACGATACTTCTTTCCCCTCGCCTCTCTCTTGTGCCTCTTTTCAGCCCGATCATGAGCGCTCCCCGCTCCACGTTCCGCGTTCTCTTCGCCGCAACCGGCCTCCTCCTGTTGGCCGGCTGTGGCGACGAACTGACCACCGCCGTGACCGCGCCCCGCTTCACCGCTACTGTGGTGTTCGGTGCGAGCCTTGATGACACGGGTAACGCGTGCAACCTGAGTCCGGCCAGCTGCCCGCCGGCACCGTACTTCACTGGGCGCGTCTCCAACGGCCCGGTGTGGGTGGAGTTAGTGGCCGCGAAGTACGGCACCACCGTCACCCCGTCGCGCACCGGCGGAACAAACTATGCGTACGCGGGGGCGCGCACGGGACCTATCGCGGCTACCACGCAGGGCGTGCCGAACATGGTGCGGCAGGTTGAGGAGTATCTCGCCAAGACCACGACCAGTTCGCGTGCCAAGGTCCTGTTCGTGCTGAACGTGGCCACGGTGGGCAACGACATCAACGATGCGCTCACGCAGTCGTTCACCAACCCGCAGGCCCCGGCCACTATCCTCGGCGGCGCCGTGGTGAACACCGTGAACATGATTGGCCGCTTGTACGCCAACGGCGCACAAAACATTCTGCTGGTGAATAGCGTCAACATTGGTCAGACGCCGCTGGTGCGCGCGCAAGGTGCTGCGGCGTCGGCGGGCGCCACGCAGCTGTCCGCGCAGTTCAATACCGGGCTCAATGGCCAGTTGGCGGCGCTCCGCGCCTCGATGCCGTTGCTCAACCTATACGTGCTCGACGCCGGCGCCCTGCATGCGGCGGTCATTGCCAACCCTACGAGTTTTGGGTTCGCGAATGCCACGCTACCCTGCCTGACCACGGCGCCAGCCGCGGTCTGCTCCACCCCGGACAGCTTCTTCTTCTGGGACGGATTCCATCCGACAGCTGCGGCCGGACGGTTGGTGTTCCAGCGCGCCGTTGAGGTCATTGATGCCGGCATCTCCCCTCGCTAGGTCGAACAACTTGTTGACTGAGCGTCGGACGCTGCCAACCCGTGTGACCGCCAGCCCAGCCGTCGTGGTTGTCGCGCTCCTCGCGCTTCTGAGTGCGGTACGGCCGCTGGTCGCCGTGCCGCTCGCCGCACAGTCCAAGCCCAAAAACAATCGCGCGACCCCCGTTACAGCGGGAGCCGCTCTCATTGGTGGATGGACGGGCACGGCCACGGTGCCGTTGCCGGACAGTGTGATCGTGGTGCCCGTGTTGTACACGTTCACGCCGTCGGGCACTACCATTTCCGGCCAGGCGATGGTGCCCGGTCAGGGCACCGGGCCGATCTCCAACGTGGTCCTCACCGGCCGACAGGTGCGCTTTCGCGTCACGGCGCCTGAGGGGAAGTTGCTTGAACACCAAGGCACGTTCGGCGCGGACGGTACAATCGAGGGCATGGTAAACTTAGACAACCAGCCCATCGCGAAGTTCAAGATCGCGCCGAGAAAGGACTCGAAGTCGTTGCCGAAGAAGTAGGCACGACTGGTGTGGGTGGATCGATCTTCAGCGCCTGAAATGCTGCGTTCGACACCAGACAGTACGCGGCGAAACAGTAGAAGCCGGTGCCGGCCACCGCCGACAGATTGGCGGTGCCCTTCCCGACCAGCAGCGCGATGAGCATCCCGACCGCAAACACGTCCGCCATCGACCACTTGCTCATCGTCTGGACCACGCCGTACAGCCGATACGACGTGGTACTGCCGCGCAGCGCGAAGATCGGCACCAGCAAGGCCGCCTTAATGAGCGGCACCAGCACGCTGAACAGCACGATCAGGCCAGCCACGAAGTTATTGCCGGTATTGTGCAGGCTCTGAATCGCGCTGATCACACTTCGCGTTTCGTTGGAGAGTTCGCGGGATTGGCCGAACAGCTCCATCGTGGCACGAATGGTGACCGCCGGCTGCACGAGCCCCGGCCACAGCAGCACCAGCGACACCAGCGCCAGCACGATGGCGAGTTTGTTTCGTGATGTCATGAGATGGTGCTAGGCGGCGAGCTGGGTGATTGCGCGGACAAAGGCATCCAGCTCGGCGGTCGTAGTAAAAAGCTGTGGTGTGACACGTACACCGGTCACCCCGGCGGTGTCGATCGCCACCGTAAAGATCTTGAAGCGGTCCATGAGCGCCGTGGCCAGGTCGCCCGGCTTCATACCGTCAATACCCACGTTGGCAATCGCACCGGTGCGCGCGGGATCACTCGGCGTGAACAACCGCACCCGCGGCACACCGCGCACCTTCGTGGTCCAGTACTGCTGCAGCCAGCGCAGGCGGGCTTCCTTGCGCTGAATGCCGATCTCCTCGTGAAAATTGATCGCGTCGTCGATAGCGAGATCGGTATGCACCGGATGCGTGCCGGTGTGATTGAGCTTGGCGATGCTGGTGGCGGGCTGTCCTTCGTCACCATACAGCGGCCAGAGCTTCTCGATGGCGTCGCGACGCACATACAGCATGCCGGCCCCGAGCGGGGTGCCGAGCCACTTGTGCAGGCTGGCCCCGTAGAAGTCGCAGCCGAGGTCAGGAATGCGGAAGTCGAGCTGTGCGAAGGCATGCGCGCCGTCCACCATGACCGGCACGCCGCGCGCGTGCGCCATGTCGCAGATCTTCTTCACCGGCAACACCTGACCGGTAATGTTGATCATGTGACACACCATCAGCAGGCGCGTACGAGGGGTGATGGCGTTGGCGTACACCTGTACGATCTCGTCGTCGCTGCGCGGATCGAGCGGCACGGTGACCGTGCGGTTCACGACGCCCCAGCGGCGGCCCATGAGGGCGAACTGATCGAGCATGGCGCCGTAATCGTGCACCGCCATCACCGCTTCGTCGCCCGCCTTCCAGTCGAAACCCGAGACCACCGTGTCGAGCGACTCGGTGGTGTTGCGGGTAATGATCAGCTCTTCGGGAGAACATCCGGCCAGGGCGGCCAGACGGGCCTGCACCCGCGCCTTGTTGGCGCCCTGCACCGTGCGCATGTAGCGCGAGCTCTGGGCATTCACGGCCCGCACGTGGCCGATAAAGCGCTCCAGGACCGGCTGCGACTGCATGGAGTAGTACCCATGCTCGAGGTGGACATAGTCGGCCGGGACCAGATACTTGGCCCGCAGCACGTCCCAGAAATCAGCTCGGCCAGCCAGCTCAGCTACCGGCAGGCGGGAAAACGCCAGCAGCTGGGCCGGCGTGAAGAGGAGGCCGAGGGAGGCACTCCCGAGAGCACCGCCTGCTGTACGGAGAAATTCGCGCTTATCCATGCGTCTGGGGGAGGTGAGGGGCCCGGACCCGGCGGGAAGCAGTTGTGCCCCCCGTCGCTGTCTGCGAACTTACCTGATTGTGTCAGCTCCGGCCGCCCCCGGTCCGGAGCCGCCCCACCTTCCGACCAGTCCATGACCGTCGCAGCCACCGCTTCCGCGACTGCCGCTTCCCGGCCAGCCGCCGCCATGAGTGCCGGCGCGGCCGAGCTTGATTACCGCCCGTCGTACTTGGCCGCCGCTCTCGCCGGCCTCGTCGTGTTTCTCCTGTACCTCGTCACGCTGGCCCCGACGACGTCCATGTGGGACACCAGCGAGTATATCGCGGCCGCGTACGTCCTCGGTATTCCGCATCCGCCGGGCAATCCGTTCTTCGTGTTGATCGGACGCGTCTTCGCGATCCTGCCGATCGCCCCGACCGTCGCCATGCGGATCAATGTGCTGGCGGCGCTGTCGAGCGCGGTGTCGGCCGGGTTGTGGTTCCTGATTACCGAACGCGTGCTCGTCCAGTGGATGCCGCGTCGCTGGCAGCGCATCGCCGGCGGTGCACTGGCCGCCCTGATTGGGTCCACCGCGTTCACGGTGTGGAATCAGTCGGTCGTGAACGAAAAAGTGTACACGGTGTCGCTGGTGGGCTTGGCGATCATCTGCTGGCTCACCGTGCGCTGGTGTGATGATCCAGAAGGCCCGGTGGCTGACCGTCTGCTCGTGCTCGTGGCGTACCTGCTGGGCCTCGGCTACGCCAACCACATGGCCGGCATGCTGGCCGCGCCGGCGGTTGGACTCGCGGTGCTGATTCGTCGGCCG
>NSHR01000006.1 GCA_002737115.1 Gemmatimonadota bacterium
AACGCGGGCGGCGTGATGCGCCACGACTCGGTGAAGAAGTCGGCTGGCTTCAGCTCCTTCCGCTTGGAGATCTCGTCAATCAGCAATTGGCGAATTTCGGCCTGGTTGTCGCGCACGACGGGGGCATCGACCACCATCCCATACCCGCCGGTACCCGATGCGCGGTAGTTGGTGAGCGCCACATTGATTGAGTCGGTCGGCGCCAAGGCCTTGCCGTTCACCCGGAGCCCACTGATGCGGTCGCCGACGGCACGGGTCAGGTCGATGGTGTACTCCGCCCCCGACAGTACTTCGTAGTTGAATCCGATCACCGCCGGGTCGGGCGCGACGCGCATGGCATCGCCTGTTCCCGTGACCTTGAAGTAGCGCGCGCTCTGCTCCATGTAGGCCTTCAGCATCGTGCCAGACATCCGTACGACGCGAATGAAGTTGTCATACGGATAGAGCTGGGCAATCTGCGCGACGGTCACCGGGCCGGGCGGTATCCGAATGTGCGTCGAGAACACGGCCGTGGACGCGACGTCGGCGCCGGAACTGCGGCGCATCACGTCGCCGATGAAATCGATGATTGGCGTGTCGCGCGTGCGCGACGAATCGGATCGCCACGCCACGGCGGTCCGACCGATCGTCGTCGTCGTGTAGGTGCGGGCTGCGGCATGCGCGGCAGCCGAGAGGTCGAGGATGGTCTGACTTTCCGCGTGCCCGGCACTGGGAATGATCGTGCCGCGCTTGGCCATCACGGTCCACGTGGTGGCGTCGCGACCGGCGGGACCCGCGACAGGTGGGTTGCGCTCAAGGCGCAGCGTGGCCACCGCCACACTCGTCGCCCAATTGCGGGGCTGGACCATCAGCACGCCGTTGATCGTCGCCTCGGCAACCTGGCCGTGGGTGTGACCAACGACGATGGCGTCGATGCCCGGCACTTCGTTGGCGACGGTGGACATGGGATTCTCGGTGGCGACACCGGGCAGCGTGGCGTCCGCGCCGGCCGGCGGGTCGAAGCCGGCGTGGGCCACCACCACCACCACTTGAGCGCCGGCCGCGCGCGCGTCCTTCACGGCGCGCTGCAACGACGCCACGATATCGTCGATCTCGAGCTTCTTATCGAGGTTCAGCTTGTCCCAGACCATGGCCCACGGCGTGGTGACGCCGATGATCGCGACGCGCACGCCACCGCGGTCGAAGAAGGCCGCCGGCGGCCAGCCGCGCTTGCCGTCGATCCGCCGGACGTTGGCGGCGAGTAGCGGGAAGGTCGCGGCCGCGAGCGTACGGTCGAGATAGGGAAGGCCGTAGTTGAACTCGTGATTGCCGAGCACGCCCGCGTCGTACTTCATGGCGTTCATCGCGGCGATGACCGGGTTGGGCCCAGCGAACCCGGTGCGCGAGGCGACGTATGTCAGCGGATTGCCCTGCAAGAAGTCGCCGGCATCCACGAAGATGGCGCGCCCCGGTGCCGCCGTACGCAGCGAGTCGAAAATCGTCGAAACCCGGGAAAGCCCGCGCCCGCCCTCGGCGGTGTCGGCGAAGTAGTCCCAACCGCGCACGCGACCGTGGATGTCGGTGGTGGCGGCAATGATGATCTCGACCGGCGCGACCTGAGCGGCACTGGCCCGCGGAGCCAACACCAACAGGGCGACGATGATTCCGGCCCACGCGACTGCACGGCGACTGTTCATCAATAAAAATACCTCGTCACGCCCCCGCGGGGCGAGGGCGTCCGCGGCTGGGGCGTCAGCGGCTAAGTTCCCCTCAGATGGTCAGGATATGCCCCGCGATACAGGATCGTGACGCCACGAGCGCTTCTGTTACACGGCTCCGGGCGAACAGATTGCAGACAAGGCGTTCACCCACCATTCCCAATGCGCACCCTCATCATCGGCGTCGCCGGCGGCTCCGGATCTGGCAAGACGACCATCGCGCGACGGATCGCCGACGGTCTCGCGCCAGCACGTGCGGCCGTGGTGGACATGGACGCCTACTACCGGCACCGGCCCGACCTGACCTTTGAGCAGCGCCAGGCGATGAACTGGGACCATCCGGACGCGCTCGACGTGGAGCTGTTCGTGCAACAGGTGGATGCGCTTGCGCGAGGCGAGGCGATCGGCAAACCCGTGTACGATTACACCACGCACCTTCGGCGCGACGCCGCGGAGCAGGTCGCCCCGGCCGATGTCGTGATCGTGGACGGCATCCTGCTCTTCACGGACGAGCGCCTGCGGGCGCGCTGCGACCTGAAGGTGTTCGTCGACACCGACGCCGACGAGCGACTGATCCGCCGACTGCGGCGGGACGTGGAAGAACGCGGCCGTCCGCTTGATACCATCATCGACCAGTATCTCACCACCGTGAAACCGATGCACCTGCAGTTCGTCGAACCGACCAAACGCTACGCCGACATGATCGTACCGCGCGGCGGCGAGAACAGGGTCGCGATCGACCTCATCATTGCGATGGTCCACGAGACATTGGAACGGAGCCGCCAGTGAACACGCCGGCGCCGGCGGCACGGATTCTTATTGTGGACGATGAGCCGGACATCGTCGCGCTGGTCGTCTACCATCTGGCCAAGGCGGGGTACCGCGTGTCGAGCGCGTCGACCGGCCCCGATGCGGTCGCGGTCGCCCGCCGCGAACGACCCGCGCTCGTTGTGCTCGACCTCATGCTTCCCGGCATGTCGGGATTCGACGTCTTGCGTGACCTGCGCGGCGACGCGGCGACGGCGAACGTCGCGGTCATCATGCTCACGGCGCGGAGGGACGAACCTGACCGGATCAAGGGACTGTCGCTCGGTGCGGATGATTACCTCACCAAACCGTTCAGTCCGCAGGAACTGGTACTCCGGGTGCAGGCCATCCTGCGACGCACCGCCATGTCGGGTATGGCGGACGACGCACTGCAGATTGGTCCGATCACGATCGACCGTGCGGCGCACACGGTCAGCGTGGACGGACAGCCGCTGGAGTTGACCGCTACCGAATACAAACTGCTCCTCACGCTCGCGGAACGGCGCGGGCGTGTGCAGCCACGCGCACACCTGCTCGAATCCGTATGGGATGCCGCTCCGGATATTCAGACACGCACGGTGGATATGCATGTCCAGCGGCTGCGGTCGAAACTCGGCGCAGCGGGTGACCTGATCGAAACCGTTCGCGGGTTTGGCTACCGCATCGCCGCGCCCGCGCCGCGGGCCAGATGAGACTCACCTCCCGCCTGCTCGCCGGGGGACTCGCGATCATCGGCGTGAACGTGATAGTGATGGCGTGGATCGTGAACGCGCAGCTCAGTGGGCGACTACGCGACCAGGCGGTCGACGAGCTCACCCGTGAGGCACGCACCGTGGCATCGCACTGGGAGCGCGGCGAAGACGGTTACTCGTTGGCGCAGACAGACGGCGCGGCGCTCGCCCATCGCGTGACCATCATCCGGGCGGACGGCGTCGTGATCGGCGACACCGACTTCGACGTCGAGGGTCTCGCGACGATGGAAAACCACGGCTCGCGCCCCGAGGTGCTGGCGGCGCGCGCCAACGGGGTGGGCGTCACCATGCGGAACAGTACATCGCGTGGCGACGAGGAGCTGTACGTTGCCGTCCGCTCGCGAAACGGCACGGTACGGGTGTCGATGCCGGTCGGGGAACTCACCCAGCGGGTCGAGGCCGCCAAACGCGCGGTCGTCATTGCTGGCATCGTGGCACTGTTTGTCGCGCTCGGGGTCGCGTTGGCCCTCGCGCGCCGCATTGTGCGACCGGTCGTGGAGCTCAGCGAAATCGCTCGGCGGATCGCGAGCGGCGACCGGTCACTCCGTGCCGCGATCGACGCTCCCGGAGAACTTGGCGAACTCTCATTGTCGCTCGGCGACCTCGCGGCGCAACTCGCCGCTCGCGATGCGGCGCGCGACGCCTACGAACTCTCGCTCGTGCAGCTTATCGAGGCGCTCAATGAAGGGGTCGTGAGTGTCGATGAGCGGAGGACGGTGGTCCGCGTCAACGAAACGGCGCGTCGTCTGCTTGGCATCACGGAGACCATCCCGTTCTCGACGGACCTCTTGCCGCGGGACCGCGGATTGCGGGACGCGCTCGATGCCGCCTTGGCGGGCGGGGCGATTGCAGGAGTCGAAACGCAGATCGGCGGCGCGACGCTTGCGGTGGCCACGCGCCCGCTCGTCGGGGGCGGTGCGGTCATCGCGCTGCTGGACCTCACGCCGCTCCGCCGATTGGAGACGGTGCGACGCGACTTCGTCGCCAACGTGTCGCATGAACTGCGCACGCCGCTCACCGTGATCGGCGGTTTTGCCGAAACGCTCACGCACCCCGACCTGACCCAACCCGAACGTGCGCAGTTTGCCGACCGGATCGTGTTCAACACGAAGCGGATGCAGCGGCTGGTTGATGATTTGCTCGATCTGTCGCGCATTGAATCCGGCGGCTGGATTCCGACGCCTGCGCCGTGCGACCTCGGCGCGGCCGCCGCCGAGGTGCTCGCAGAAGTGCGTGACGCCGCGACCGCGACGGGCGTGGTATTGGGCGTCGAGATCGCATCGGATGCGCGCCTCGTTGATGCTGACCCCACGGCGCTCCGCCAGATCCTGCGCAACCTCGTGGAGAATGCCGTCCGCCATACGCCGGCCGGCTCCGTGACGGTGTTTGCCCGACGCGTCGGCTCCGACGCACTCGAGGTCGGCGTGCGCGACACCGGCGTCGGCATCGCCGCCGAACATCTGCCAAGAATTTTTGAACGATTCTACCGGGCCGATCCGGCACGCTCGAGGCAGGAAGGCGGCACGGGGCTCGGGCTAGCGATCGTGCGACATCTGGCTGAGGCGCATGGTGGCCGTGTCCGCGCGGAGAGTCAGCTGGGTGCGGGCACAACCGTCACCGTTCAGTTACCCACTGGCGGCTAGTTGGTGCGCGGACGGCGGCGCTACCGTTACGCCGCCGTTACCGTAGTCTCGCAGGATTGAGACCGACCGGATCGATCGTTGAGGTATGCGATCCGCACCGCCATGGTGAGGATCGCCGACTTCCCCGCGAGGCGATCCGACATGCATCGATCCATCGGCAACACACTCCTGTTCGTCATCGTTGGCGCGGCGCTCACGGCGTCCTCGACGTCAGCGCAGGCCCCTAACCCGCGTACGGTTGGACGAATCGTCGGTCGCGTCGTGGACGCCGCGACCGTGCAACTCACCCACGCCAGCGCATCACGCGAGGCCCTCGTTCGGGAATTGCTCACGGCGCTCGCGGCATCCGATACCGGTCGGCTCAGCGCGCTGACGCTCACCGCACGCGAGTTCGCCGACCTGGTCTACCCGGAATCGCCGTATACGCGCCCGCCGATGCAACAGGCTCCGGCACTCGTCTGGGCGCAGATCACCAATGCGAGTCAGACGGGGTTCGGGCGACTCGTGAGGC
>NSHR01000063.1 GCA_002737115.1 Gemmatimonadota bacterium
CGGCATGGCGCCACGCGTGGTGTCACCAGCGGCACGCGGAGCACTCGCGGCCCCTGCCGCACCAGTACCACGGGCACCCCCAGCGGCTCCGGGAGCACCCGGTGCGCCACCAGGGCCTCCACGACCACCCATCCCACCGCCACCGCCACCCATGAACTGTGTCGCGAGCTGCGCCGAAAGATTCGACGTGGCGGGCAGCACCCATAGGTTGCCATCGAAGTCAGCCAGCGTGGTGCCGGCGCGGATGGGCGGGTAGTAGTCGGGCAGCTTTTCGGCCGCGACGGGTTCGAAGGACATGCGGAATCCGCCGCCGCCGCCCGCGGCGCCGCCACCCGAGCGTTCCGTGGCGGCCTTGGCGAGCGTCTGCAGCGAATCGACCAGCTTCGTCTTATCGTCGTCGGTGATACGCTTCCAATCGAACGGCAGCTTCTCCGACGCCACATGTGTTCCATCGGGCCGGTAGTAGTCCACATGGAAGTCGAGCACGCGCATGATCGCCACCGTGCCGTCGTTCAGCAGTGCCCAGTCGTCGGCCTGCGGCAGCGGATTGATCTTGATCGTAAGCTTCGTGCCGCCGTCCTCGCCACGCGTCATCTGCGTTTCGCTCTTGGGCACCTTCACGTACGCAACGGTGTCGGCCTTGCGCGTATCGAAGTCCACCCGAATGATGGGCGTCGAGTCGGGCTGGCTCTGCGGATTGAAGCCGCGACCCCCAGGGCCACCGAACGGCTGACCGCCGCCCTGAGCACCGCCACGGAACGCGGGATCGTCTCCGGCCGTGGGACGCGCCGGCTGGGCGGCACCGCGACCCTGCGGCGTATTGACACCCTGCCCACCCGGCTGACCACCACGGCCACCACCGCGATCGTTGCCACCGCGATCGTTACCGCTGCCGAACATCATCGCCGCCGCGCCGCCGCCAGGTCCGCCGGCGGCGTTGCCCTGCCGATAGTACAGGCGCCCCTGCTGATCGAAGGCGTGCGAGCCGAGGTTCATGTTGGACAACGTGTTCACATCGTTCGTACGCGGTGACGCCATCACGCGCACCGTTTTGCCGTCCTTATTGAGCACCACCATCGATAACGTGGCCGGATCGACCACGATCGAAGAATCGCCGAGGTACGGAATCAAACCGATGGGACGCTGACCGTACGGCATCAGCGCGCCCGGCGCCGTGTCGGCCACCACCAGCACGTTTTGCAACGTGGCGTCGAAACGCAGCAGCTGACGACGCTGTACGTCATTGATGAAGATCGATCCGTCGGGGAGCGCGCGCAGCATGTTCGCGCCGCCGATCGGGCGCGTGGCCTTGGCCAACGGCGCCGTGACGTCACGAACGGGCACCGTCGAGGTGGACGGCGTTTCCGGCGAAAGCTGCGCCGACGCGGTCGATGCGGTGGCGGCCAGGATCGACACGCCAACGATCGTCCACGCCGCGGACTTCGTACGCGACATGCTCATGCGAGTACCACTCTGGAGTCGAGAGAAATTTCGGTTCATCAGGTCGGTCATGATCAGTTGCCTCCTCGGCCACCACCACCACCACCACCGCCACCGCCACGACCCATTCCACCCATGCCGCCACCGAACTGATTCCCGCCCGCCGTTCCCGACCGCAAGCCCTGAAGGGTGCGCTTGTCGAGGAAGCCAACCAAAGACGCCGGGAGGATCCGGATCTGCGCCGGCGTGAGCAGGCTCTTGATGCCCGGGGCGAACTTGATGAGCATGTCGACCGTCTGTTCACGGGCGTCCCTGTAGCGGCCGTACGCGTCGTCGTGACTGTACTTATCGGGCAGCTGGGAGAGGAACGTGGTGACCGGATTCCAGATGCTGTCGGATCGGAGCACGAAGTAGCGGTTGAGCGTCGCCAAGCTGTCCGCTTGCTTCCGCGTGAGCTTGAGCGTGTCCGACTGCTGCAACAGTTGCTGCATCGGGTTGATGATCCCCGACGTCGCCGTACCACGGAGCTGTTGTAGCGACGGTTTGTTGCCGGCGCGCGAGCGACCACGGTCGAGCTGTTGCAACAGCTGCTGCTGTTCGCGTGTCGGGCCGACGTCGATGCTCATCGTCATAGTGATCGACATCGGGGTGGAACGGAGCGTGGTCTGCGCCGGACGGGTGGAGCCGAAGCGCTCGTTCACTTCATACTTGAAACTGTTCGAGGCGACATCGAAACCGCGCACGAAGAGCAGCTGGCCGCTCGGACTCGGGTTGGCACCCCACCCCTTCAGTCCCGCTTCACCGTTGATCAGGCGATCGAGACCATTGAGCGGATTGGCGATTTGCAGATTCAGGTTCGCGCGCTGCGGCAATCCGATCTTGAGCGAGTTGAAGGAGACGTTCAGGTTGCCCTGCATCGTCCAGGGGCTCGTGCAGGAATTGCGGGCCGCAAACTGGCCGAGCTGTCCGCGCAGGCAGGACACGGCTTCCCGCGTGCCGGTCGCGAGCAGGTTCTGGAGGCCGGCCTTGAGCGCCGGATCGGTGACCGTAGCCGGATCGTAGATGAACGCGCGGTCGTTGCCGTAGCTGTCGCCGTTCACGTCCTGATTGATCGTGGGCGTGTAGTTGATGCCCGACCGGAAGTTGCCGTTCCACGAGATGCGCACCGCATCCCAGGCGTTGTAGCTCAATGAATACTGGATCTGATGCCGCGAGAAGAACGCGCTCTTCGACCATTCCGTACTACTCGGTGAGCCGACCGTGCTACTGAAGCCCAGGTACTGTTCACGCACGTCGGCCAGCACGTACGCCAAGCTCCAGTTGTAGTGCGAGTTGAACACCGCCGGGCGCAAGCTCATGTTGATCTGCTTGCTTTCCGACTCGAGCGTAGACGTCTGCCCGGTCACGCGGCCGAATGCGTCGGCGACGCGCGACTGACGCCACGCCACCTGACCGGTGGTCGGCACGATCGCGGCGGGGGTGACATAGACGGGTCGCCCAAGTTCGTTGGCCAGCGTGAACCGCTGGATGCCCGGGAAGTTGAGATCGACACCGCCCTGCTGGCGTTGATTGCGCGAGAAGGTGCCGTCGACCGAGAACATGAAGCGATTCTTGAGGACAGCGCCGGCCCACTGCAAGTTGCCGCGAATGGAACGCTGGGCCAGGTAGTCGGGGACGAACAGCGTGATGTTGGGCGAGCTGTTGGCGAAGACCGTACCGCTGGTGCCGTCGGCGCAGGTCCGTGGGATGTTCGCTTCGCTCACCGAATACGACGACCAATTCGGTCGCGGCGTGGCCGGACCAAAACAGGTGAGCTGCTGCAGCGCCGAGGGCAGACCCGTGTTGTCGATGGCGTTCGAGATGAGCTGGACGCCGGGGGTGTTCTGAAAGACGCCGACGCCGCCACGGATCACCGCGCGCGGCGCGCGAATCATGCCCGGGAGTAGCGCCATTTGATCGGCCTGTCCCACCGTCCACGAGAATCCGACGCGCGGACTCACGTAGAGGCGATTCGGCGTCTCGGCGTTGTCCAAGCCGAACGCCGACAGCACGGCGGGATTCGTCTGCGGTCCCTTCGAGAAATGATTGCCGTCGACGCGGACGCCGTACTGCACCTGCAGATTATTCGTCGGGCGCCAGGCATCGCCCAGCGACATGGCGCCAACGAGCTGGCCGCCAGTGCGCGTGCGCGGTGACAACGTCCGGGTAAACGAGGCCGGCGTGTTCGACTGCAGGTCGACGAGCGAGTTGTAGCTGAACGACCCGTATTGATTAAACGCAACGTTCTGCGAGAAGTCGTCGCGGCGGAGCTCACTGGTGAGCTTCACGCGATGACGGTTGTCGTTGGAAAACCACGACATCGTATTGTTGGCCGCCAACGACGCGTTGGTCGACGCCGTGTTCAGACTGGGCGAACCACCGAACAACAAGCTACTGACCGCCGCGGACCCATCGACCAGCTGCGAGTTCACGCGCACCGTACCAGCCGGAAGAATCGCAAACGGATCGGACGCGTTGCGGCTCACGTTGTAGCCGATCGTGCTTTCGGTAAAGATGCCTTGGAAGCCGAGCATGCCGCTGTGACGCGCCTGCAGGGCGCCGCCGTAGCTGTCACGCGTGCCGTCACGCGTGGGCGTGAACAGACTCGCCGCACCGCCACCGAACCCACCGAACCCGCCACCACCGCCGCCCACCGGCGCCGTGCCCGAATAGTTGCCCGACAGCGTGATCGCGAACGTGTTGCCACGATTGGAATTGGCCTGCACGTAGTCGAAACTGTTAAGGAACGTGGCGCGATTCACGATGCGCTGCGGCGAGTAGCCGCCCACGGTGATCGGCACATTGCTGGCGCCAAGAATGTTGAGCAGACGGGCGACGGAATCCGCGGCCACACCAGCGGTCTCGAAGCCCAGCGAGCTTTCGCTCAACAGCGTCTGCAAGTCCTGCAATCGCCGGTCATACTGGAACGACGAGCTGAAGAAAGCGCGGTCGGCCTTGATCGGACCCGATGCCGAGCCCCCCAACGACATGTTCGTGTACTGCTGGCCCGTGGCGAGCCCGGTCTGGTCGAGCCACTGCATCTGCGGCGTAATCAGGTTGCCGCTGAGGGTGCGTCGGATGAAGTTCGAGCCGGAGCGCGTACGCACCTGCAACTGCCCACCGGAAAATCCCCCGCGCGACACGTCGTAGGATGACGTGGCGAGTGAGGTAGAAACGCTGGCATCGCGCGGCAGGGCAGCGTCGCCGAAGTTGAGGCCGTTGAGTTGGGTATTGTTCTGGTCGCCACCCAAGCCGAACACGGAGAACGCGTCGGCAGCACCGTCGGCGCCGAGCAACAGCTGGACGCCTGGGATGGCCGAGGCCATCGCAGCCAAGTCGCCCATCTGATCGGCAGTGAGGAATCCGGCCGCGGCATCGTCAACCGCCCTCTCGGTACCAGAGACATCAGACACCGTATCGGACCGCGAGGCACCGGCCCGCTCCGTGACCTGCACGGCGTCGAGCGTGATGGTGGCCGGCGCCATACGGGCGTCAGCAATCAGAATTTCCTGATCGGCCGTGCGCTTCACCTGATAGCGACGCGGGCCCAAGCCGACCGCCGAGAAGGTCACCCAGTAGTCGCCTTCCCCGCCGGGGAAGGAGATGGTGTAGCGACCGTTCTTGTCGGTACGGGACGAGCGGCTGACGTTGCCGCTGAGCGTCGTCGCCGTGACGAGCACATTGGGGATCGCCTGCGCGTCCGTACCGAGGACGCGCCCGCGGATGATATCGACTGCCTGCGCGGCCAACGGCAGACTGCACGCGAGGAGCAGTCCGAGGGCGCCGAGGAGCCTTCTGAGAAAAACAGAGGAGTAAGTCACGCTAAGGTAGACGGGGAAACCGCACCCGCGTTAAGAGCGGATGTTGACGTCTTTTCAGAGGGAAATCCGACGTCGGACGGCCTATGCCCATTACACCGGGCGTGGTGATTTCGTTGGAACGTCGGTTCGGGCCGGATGGCCCCGGATTGACGCCGCTGATGCCCCGCTGACGACTCCGCCTCATATTGTTGGGATATGGAGATTCTTCGCGATCCACTCTGGAACAACATCCGCCTCGATCCGCTCGCGCTGGCGCTCCTCGAAACGCCTGTCGTCCAGCGGCTGCGCTATGTGCGCCAACTGGGTCTCGCGTTCCTGGTGTATCCGGGCGCGACGCATTCCAGATTCGAGCACGCGCTCGGGGCCTGGCACCTTGCCGGGGTCGCCCTGCGCCTGCTCGAAGAACGGGGAGCCCTCGAGGGCATCGATGCGCGTGCCCAGCAGATCGTGCGGGCGGCCGCCCTGCTGCACGACGTGGGGCACTATCCGTTCTCGCACGCCCTCGAGGAGATCGGCGTCACCGACCACGAACAGGTGGCGTATCCGCTGATCACCTCCGGACCGGTGGCCCGGGTGCTCCGCGACGCCCTCGGCGACTCCGCCCCCGAGGAGGTGTTCGCGCTGATCACCGGTCGCAGCACCGATGCCTTGCAGGGACTCATCTCGGGGTCGCTCGATCTCGATAAGATCGAGTATCTAAAACGCGACGCGACCATGTGCGGTGTGCCCTACGGTGAAATCGACGTGGATCGCCTGCTCAACTCCCTCGTGATCGTGCAGACGCCCGACCGCACCACGCGCATGATCGGCGTGCACGAGAAGGGGCTCTCGGCGCTCGAATCTTTGCTGTTCGCGAAGTACCAGATGTATCGCAACGTGTATTGGCATCACGCCGTGCGCAGTGCGACTGCGATGTACAAGCGACTGGTCGCGGTCGCCCTCGACTCCGGTCATGTGGAAGCAGACACGGTCGCGCAATTCACCGACGAAGGGCTGCTGGTGCATCTCGACGTGCCCTCGCTGCCGGCCGAAGCGCGCGCGATGCTGGACGGCCTGCGCTTCCGTCGGCTGCACAAGCGGGCGTACGAGTGCCCCGCCGCCACGCTGGGCGAGGACGTGGGCGAATGGATCGCCAGCGATTTCCATCTCACGCGTCGCGTCGAAAATGCCTTCGCCCATGAGCTCGGACTTCCGGCGGGCGCGCTCCTGCTCGATTATCCCGCCAAGACGCAGATGCTGGGGCTCGACATTCCGATGCAGCGTCGCGATGGCCGCGTCGAGCAGCTCACCGCCGCGGGATGGGAGGGCGCGATCAACCTGCCCCGACTCAGCGACGAACTCTATCGCAGCGCCCGTCGACTCCGGGTGTTCACGACCGATCGGGCGCCAGTTCCCGAAGGGCGCGTCCTGTCAGCCCTGCGCGAAGATTCCGAGGTGGTGCGGGCCCGCCTCGACGCCGGGACCGCGCTCCTCGGCTAGCGCTGGCCGCGCGAGCAGCGCGGCGATCCGGCCTTCGCCGCTTCCAGCATCTCCACCGCTTCGGTGGTGATCGCCACGCCGCGATTGGCCGCGTAGAAGCGGCGGATGCCGGCATGCAGTGAATCGCTGCTGACCGTGCCGCGAACACCGTGCGCCCAGTCGCGGATCTCGCGCGGCAGCTCCACGATGCACCCCACATCGTTCCCCTTGCTGTCCAGCAGCACGACGGTGGGCGTGGCGGTGCGACCGTCGAGCGAGCGGTGCGTGTCCTGCACCGGCCGGCCGTTCACTGGCAGCACAATGCGGAGGTCGAGCCCGGGGACCGACTCCGACAGTTTCGCCAAATAGGGCACGTTGTTCATCGAGTCGCCGCAGGCGTCGATGGCGACCACCAGCAGATGCCAGGTGCCACCGACCGCTTTGGCGCGGGCAACGAGCGCGTCATCCACCCGCGCGCTGTCAGCCATCTTGAGCCACCCCTCACGGCGCGCCTTGGCGGCGGCGAGGAAGTCGGGGAAGCTCTGCCCACTGCTGAACAGCGCGAGCAGGGTGCTGTCCGCCGCCACCGCGCAGCCCGCACTCCTGGAGGAGGCGGCGCGCGCCGGGGTCGACGCCAAGGCCACAAGGGCCGCCGAGAGGCCGGCGATAACGCCGGCGCGAAGACGCGAATGGCACATGATGGGCGGTCGGGTCAGCGGGAATCAGGAGACGGGGGCTTCGTGCGCCCGTGCGCGTCGGCCATTTTGCGCCCGATGCCACGGTAAAAGGCGGCATCCAGCGGCTTCTCGTCGGCTTCGAGCGCCACGGCGCATCGTTCGAGCGCATAGAGAAGATTGCCAAGGTAGAGCTCGGCAATCTCCCCGACCGACTCGTCAGGCATGCGAAACGGCAGCCTGCTCGCCTGTCGTGCCGGTACCGCCCGTGCCGTGAACCTGGAGCACCTGAACGACGATGGCCGTGATATTGTCGAGTCCACCGCGGCGATTCGCTTCGGTGATCATCGCGTCGACCATGCGACCGGGCGTCTGCTTGGACTCGAGAATCGTCTTGAGCTGCGGATCCTCGACCATGCCGGTGAGACCGTCCGATGCCAACAGATAGAGATCGCCATGCTGGATCTCCCCGTGCAGCACATCGGCTTCGACCGCCGCGTTGGCGCCGACGCAACGGGTAATCACGTTGCTGTAGGGGTGATGGCGCGCCTGTTCCGGGGTGAGAAAGCCGGCGTCGACCTGCTCCTGAACATAGGAGTGGTCCTTGGTGAGTTGGCGCAGGGTGCCGTCACGGAGGAGATAGATGCGCGAATCACCGATGTGGCCGATGATCCACCGTCCTTGTCCGATCACGATGCAGGAGGCGGTAGTGCCCATCCCCTGCTTCTCAGCTTCCTGGATGGTGCGCTCGTGGATGGCCCGATTGGCGGCCATGAGCGCGTCACCCATGCGAGCGAGCGGCAGGTTGCCGGTCAGGTCGCGGACGTCCGTGAGGTCGCGCGCAACGATCTGCACCGCCATCTCACTGGCCACTTCGCCTGCGGCGTGACCGCCCATGCCATCCGCAACGATAAAGAGCCCTCGCTCCTGATCGGCGTCCGCATAAAGGCTGTCTTCATTGCCTGCCCTGATGCGCCCGACATCTGTGCCGGCGGCGACGGATAGCTGCACGTAGATAGGAAGAGGTCTAACCGAAAATGACGAATGCGACGTGGAGCAGAGAAGCGAAGCTACGCGGGAGTCGCGTCGGTTGGCAAGCGCGTCGCCGAGCTCGTCGCCAGATCCGCCTCCACGACCGAGGGCGACGCCACGGGCGGGAGGGCCTGCCCCGTCTCCGAGTCGAGGGCGTCCCGCTCGCCGACCTGCAGGCGAAAGAGCCGATCGTACAGCCCCTCCCGGGCCAGCAGTTCGCGATGGCTGCCCCGTTCCACGACTTCGCCGTGATGGAGCACGAGGATTTCGTCGGCGTCGACAATCGTGCTAAGCCGGTGGGCAATGGCGATCGTGGTGCGGCCGCGCATGAGCTCCGAGACCGCCCGCTGGATCTCCGCCTCGATGTGCGAGTCGACGGCGCTGGTGGCCTCGTCGAGGATCAGCAGGGCTGGATCGGCGGCCACAGCACGGGCAAAGGCCAACAGTTGCCGCTCGCCGACGCTCACCCCGCCCCCGCGTTCGGCCAGCTCGTGGTGCCAGCCACCGGGGAGCCGCTGGATGACCCGATCGGCGCCCACCCGCGCCGCCGACGCGGCGAGCGTCTCGTCGTCGATGTCGGCATCGAGCCGGAGGTTGCCGGCCACGTCGCCCGCGAAGAGAAAGATGTCTTGCTGCACGTACCCGATGACCGAGCGGAGCACATCCACCGGGAGTTCCCGGATATCGACGCCATTTACCAGAATGCGACCGCGCTGCGGCTCGTAGAAACGGAGCAACAGGTTCACGATGGTGGTCTTGCCCGCACCCGTGTGCCCCACGAGCGCGATCTCCTGGCCGGGCGCCACGCAAAAGCTGACGCCCTTAAGCACCCACCGGCCCCCGCCCTCGGGGTCGCCAGCCGCCGCCGGCCGCCGCGTCGACGACGCCCGCGGGGACGTTGGCGCATGATCCTCGGCGACCCCTTGCTCCCGGCCGTAGGCGAACCACACATCCTCGAACACCACGGTCACGCCGGCCGCCCGCAGGGCGCCGACCCGCGCGTCACGGTCGGGCGTGGCGGCGACGCCCGCTGCCACGGGAGTATCGAGGAGGCCGAAAATGCGCTCCGAGGCGGCCATAGCACCCTGCAGGATGTTGTACTTCTCGGAGAGATCCTGCAGCGGCTGAAAGAAGCGACGGACCAGCTGCAGGAAGGCGGCCACCGTGCCGACCGTGATCGCGCTGCTCCCCACCCGGAAGCCGGCGGTCACGAGCAGACTGGCCAAGGCGAACGTGGTGAGGAACTCGATGACCGGGAAATACAGGGCGTACACCCTGATCGACGTGACGTGGGCATCGAGGTGCGACTGATTGAGGGTATCGAAGCGACCGACCTCGTGCGCCTCCCGCCCGAACAGCTGTACGATGCGCATGCCGCCGATGCGCTCACCAACGAAGGCGTTCAGACGCGCCAGGCGCGTGCGAATATCCCGATAAGCGGTGCGCACCGCATTCTGAAACAGCCGCGACGCGATCAGGACCAGCGGAATGACCACGAAGGCGGCCATGGCCAGCTGCCAGTCGACGGCGAGCATCACCACGCCGATGGCGACTAACGTGAAGAGGTCGCCCACGCCGGCCACGACCCCGGAGGTGAACAGCTCGTTGAGCGCCTCGACGTCACTGGTCACCCGGGTGACCAATCGCCCCACCGGGTTGCGGTCGAAGTAGGAGACCGGGAGGCGCTGCAACCGTTCGAACAGTTCCCGGCGCAGATCGCGCATCACCCGCTGCCCAAGCAGTGACGTGGTCATCGTCTCGCCAAAGGCGGCCCCGAACTGGGCCACCAGTAACGCGGCGTACATAAGCGCCACCTGCACCACCAGCCCCACGTCCCGGGACGGCAACGCCCGGTCGATGACCCAGCGGGTGAGCAGCGGTCCCACCAACTGCATTCCGGACTGGATCACAATGCAGGCCAGTGCCGCCACCACCAGCGGACGATACGGGCGCACGTAGGCCAACAGTCGCCGCACCAGGCGCGCGTCGTACGCTTTGCCGAGCGCGTCGTCGTCGGGGGTGGTCGTGGTCTGTGCGGTTGCGGGCATGAGATGCGGAATCTAGCGGGCCGCCCCGATAGTTTTCACCGCATGAAGGATCGCATTCGTATTCGTGGCGCCCGTCAGCACAACCTGAAGGGCTTCGACCTCGACATTCCGCGTCGGGCCATTACGGTGGTGACGGGCGTGTCGGGCTCGGGGAAATCATCGCTCGCCTTCGACACGATTTACGCCGAAGGCCAGCGGCGCTACGTGGAGTCGCTGTCGGCGTATGCGCGACAGTTTTTGGAGCGCATGGAGAAGCCGGCCGTCGACTCCATCGAGGGGCTCTCTCCCGCGGTTGCGATCGAGCAGAAGAACCCCACCCGGACGTCGCGGTCCACCGTGGGCACCGCGACCGAGATCTACGACTATTTGCGACTCCTGTGGGCGCGCGTGGGGCGCAGCTATTGCCGGGTGTGCGGGCGCGAGCTGCGTCCCGACACGGTGCAAACCGTCACCGATGCCGTGATGGCGCTGCCCGAGGGTACGCGCTTCATGGTGGCCTGTCCGCTGATTCGCTCCAGGGAAGTCACGCACGCCGTGATCGTCGAAAATCTGCGGGCGCGCGGGCTGGTGCGCGTCGCCCTCGGCGATCGTATCGTGCACTTGGACGACGTGGGCGCCGAAGGGATTGATCTCGCGGCCGCCGGCGACGTGCAGATCGTGATCGACCGGTTACGCGTGGAGCTGTCGGTCCATGGGCGCATCGCCGATGCGGTGCAGACCTCGTTCACGGAAGGCGACGGCGATACGGTGCTGCTGTTCCCGGAGCCGGTGCTCCCCCCCGAGGCGTTGCGCGCGAGCACCGGCAACACGCCCGTGACGCGCTTGGCGTTTACCGAGCGATTCGAGTGCCCCAACGACGGCACGCGCGCGCCCACGCCCACGCCACAGCTGTTCTCGTTCAACAACCCGCGCGGCGCCTGCCCCACCTGCAATGGGTTCGGTGCCACGCTCGATTATGACGAGGCGCTGATCGTGCCGAACCCGGAGCGCTCGGTGCGCGATGGCGCGATCGATCCGTGGACGGCCCCGCGCTACGAGAAGCAGCGCCGTACGGTGGTGGAATTCGCGCGCTCACTCGGCGTGTCCCCCGATGCGGCGTGGAAGACCTTGCCGGCGAAAGCGCGTGAACAGCTCCTGCGCTCGAAGTCGCGCGCCTACACCGGCATCTTTCCCTTTCTCGAGGCGCTCGAAGAGAAGCGTTACAAGCAGTACATCCGCATCTTCCTGCGAAAGTATCAGAGTGCGCGCACCTGCCGCGATTGCGGCGGCAGCAAACTGCAGCCCGACGCGATGGCGGTGCGCATTCAGGATCGCACCATCGCCGATGTCACGCAGATGCCGGTACGCGATCTGCACAGCTGGCTCGACACGCTGGCACTGTCGCCGAGTGAGACACAAATCGCCGAGGCGGTGCTACGCGAAGCGCGAAGCCGCACGCGCTTTTTGTCGGATGTGGGGCTCACGTATCTCACCCTCGATCGCGCCACGCGCACGTTGTCGGGTGGCGAGGCGCAGCGCATTACGCTGTCGAATGCCTTGGGCGCGGCGCTGGTCGATGCCACGTACGTGCTGGATGAACCGAGCATCGGGTTGCATCCACGCGATCTCGATAAGCTGCTGGCGCTGCTGATGCGTCTTCGTGATCATGGCAACACCGTGATCATGGTGGAGCACGATCTCGAAGCGATGCGCATCGCCGACTACATGGTGGAGCTGGGTCCGCACGCCGGAGAGCGTGGTGGTGAGGTGGTGTTCGCCGGACCCATCGCCGAGATCACCAATAGCCCGCTCACGGGTCAGTATCTCACGGGAGCGCGCACGATTCCGCTGCCGGCCAAGCGACGGGCGGTGGGGCCGCGCTGGCTCGACCTCAAGGGGGCGAGCGCCAACAACGTGAACCACGTAGATGTGCGCTTTCCGCTAGGTGCGATGACGGTGGTGACCGGCGTGTCGGGATCGGGCAAGAGCACGCTGGTGCATGATATTCTCTTCCACGCGGTCGAGGCTCGGCTGCACGGCGAGCATTCGGCCAAGGAGCATTTGGGCGAGACCGTGGGCACCTTCACGTCGTTGTCGGGCGTGGAGTTTCTCGACGATGTGGTGCTGGTGGACCAAAGCCCGATCGGCAAGTCACCGCGATCGAACCCCGTGACGTACGTGAAAGCGTACGACGAGATCCGGAAGCTGTTTGCCGAGATGCCGCTGTCGAAAACGCGGGGCTACGGGCCCGGGCATTTCTCGTTTAACGTGGCCGGTGGCCGTTGCGAGCAGTGTGAAGGTGCGGGGGCGATCGAAGTCGAGATGGTGTTTATGGCCGACGTGTTCGTGCCGTGCGACGGGTGCGGCGGCAAGCGCTTCAAGCCCGATGTGCTCGAGGTGCGGGTTCGTGGCAAAAACATCGCCGACGTACTCGTGCTCACGGTGGACGAGGCGATCAAGTTCTTCCCGCGCGAGGACAAGCTGGCGCAGGCGCTGTGGCACGTGCAGCAGGTGGGGTTGGGGTACCTGCGCCTGGGGCAGCCGGCAACCACGCTTTCGGGCGGCGAGGCCCAGCGTTTAAAGATCGCCCGTGAGCTGGCCCTGACGGCCCGTGGCGGCGCCCGGAAGCTGTATGTGCTGGACGAGCCCACCACCGGTCTGCACCTCGAGGACATCCGCAAGCTGGCGCAGGTGTTCGAGCGGCTGCTGGACCAGGGGCACACGCTGGTGCTGATCGAACACAACCTCGACGTGATCAAGCTGGCCGATTGGATCGTGGATATGGGCCCCGACGGCGGCGACGGCGGCGGGCACCTGGTGGCGATGGGTCGACCGGAGGAGATCGTGCAGGTCGCCGCCTCGCACACGGGCCGGTGGCTCCAGACGGTGCTTCGCGCTTGACTCGGTCGGCGGGGATGACGATACTATGACGTTCTGACATGGCCGTTCGCGGTCGCGTAAGACGGCGGCGACGGCCGTCGATATTCCCGGGTAGCTCAGCCAGGTAGAGCAGGTGACTGTTAATCACCCTGTCGGGGGTTCGAGTCCCTCCCCGGGAGCTAGGCAAAAAGTCTGACACGAGAAAGGCCATCGCTCACGCGGTGGCCTTTTTTGTTGTCCGTTACTGGGCCGTTGGATGGGGTCAGACGGTGAGCCGGTCGCCGATAAGTGGCCGCCCTTCGTGCATCTCGGCGATACTTCCGTAATGGCCAACGACATCCCCGCCGGCATCCGCATCATCCGCGGGGCGAACCGCACCCTCGGGCGGGTCGCGCCGTCGCTCGCGTCGCGCCTGAGTCGCCGGATCTTCTCCACGCCGCGCAAGTTCGCCCCCCGCGAGTGGGAGGTACCCTTCGAGACCATGGCTCGCCGCGAACGTCTGCCAAGTGGCCTGTCGGTGCTGCGCGCCGGCGACGGCCCACCAGTGGCGCTGATTCACGGGTGGGAAGGGCGCGCCACGCAGTTTGCCGCGTTTGCCCCTGCCCTGCTCGCCCACGGCTTCAGTGTGGTCGCCATCGATGCGCCGGGCCATGGCCATTCGCGGGGAAAGCAGACCGATCCCTATCGCTTCGCGGAAGCGTTGATCGACGTCAGCGCGCACGTCGGCTCGCTGTACGGCGCCGTGGGTCACTCCATGGGTGGCGGGAGTATCGCGTTGGCGCTTTCATCTGGACTTTCGTTGTCGCGCGCCGCGATCATCGCCAGCCCGTCGTCCTTGCACGACGTCTTGCATCGGTTTTCGGCGGCCATGCATCTGCCGCCGAAGGCGACCGATCACTTCGTGCGCGACGCCCGTCGGCGGATCGTCGCGCGCGGCTATCGAACGGATGACATCGAGGGCGCCCTGCGCGCGGTCACGGTCCCGGCGCTGGTGGTGCATGCCCGTGACGACAAGGAAGTCCCTTTTGCGGACGCCGAACGCATCGCGGGATTCTGGCCTGGCTCCACCCTGCTGCCGGTGGAGCGCGTGGGACATCGACGGATTCTGCGCGATCCGATCACCATCGCCGCGATCACCGAGTACTTGGGCGCTGGTCTTCCTCGCGAAGACTGAGCACCTGCAGGGCGTCGCCCACACGGAGCACGCCGGGCTCGCGATGCGTGGTGTTCATGCCGAAAATCACACCGCCGTCGGCACGACGATACTGCGCGAACGTGCGCAGCGGTTCCTGGCCGCGTTGCGCCGTGTCAGGATCGACGGTCGTGAGCACGCAACGGGTGCAGGCGGAACCGACACTCAAGGACACGTCCCCAATGCGGATATCGCGCCACGTGTCCTCATCGTGCGGGCGCGTGCCGGTGATCACGATGTTCGCGCGAAACCGGCGGAGGTCCATCACGTCACCATGGCCGCTCTTGAGCAAACGCGCATTCAGGGCATCGATGCTGGCCATGCCAAGGAGCAGCAGGGGCGCGCCGTCGGACATGGCGACATACCGCGCACGCGGGTCGATCGAACCGGCGAATCGCGGTGCCAGCGGTCGGCGATCCACGTCGGCCAGCCGCAGGAGTCGGCACGGGCGGCCGGCGGCGGCCGTGCACCACGCCGCGGCCACGTCACCGGCATCGTGTGCCACGACGTCGTCATCCCACACGCGGACCCGCCGCGTGGGCGCGGCGAGATCGATCGTGTCGAGTGGGACGGTAAGCGGCGCGAGTCCTGGGGCCGTGAGCCCAATGCCGCCATCGCGATCGGCCGTGAGAAACGACGGGCGCATCAGCAGCAGGAGATGCGTGTCCCGCGCGGTGATCATGTCGCCGTCCAGATCGACCAATACCCATCGCCGGTCGCCGACGGCGCCGCGTTCGTCGAGCCGGAGCTCGTCAACGCGAATGCCGGCCGCGGACTTGAGCGGATGGACGTACAGCGCAGCGACCCGCGCGGTGGCGGCGAGGCTCATGACGTGGCCGGCGGTCGCGATGCAGGCCGCGACACGGTGCGCAACGCGGCGCGG
>NSHR01000064.1 GCA_002737115.1 Gemmatimonadota bacterium
TCACCGAAGTGTTGGCACTCTTTCCCGGCCCCTACATCCACATTGGCGGTGACGAGGCGGGCAAGGCGCAGTGGAAGGCGAACCCGCAAATTCAGGCGCGCATTAAGGCACTCGGCCTCAAGGACGAGCACGAGATGCAGAGCTGGTTCATCCGGCAGATGGACACCTTCCTCACCGCACGCGGCCGGCGCATGATCGGCTGGGATGAAATCCTCGAGGGCGGTCTGGCCGAGAATGCGACGGTGATGTCATGGCGCGGCATGGACGGTGGCATCGCCGCCGCTAAGGCCAACCACGATGTCGTGATGGCGCCGGGCAGTCATACGTACTTCGATCACTACCAGTCGCGCGACAAAACGAAGGAGCCGCTGGCCATCGGCGGATTCACCCCGATCGACAGTGTCTATGCCTTCGAGCCGGTACCGCCGCAACTCACCCCCGACGAAGCCAAGCACGTGCTCGGCGCGCAGGCACAGCTGTGGGCCGAGTACATGCCGAACGCCAAGCATGTAGAGTATATGGCGTATCCACGCATGGTCGCCTTGTCGGAAGTGCTGTGGAGCGCAAAGGCGCGACGGGATTTCACAGACTTCACAGGGCGCCTGCCCACGCACCTCGCGCGGCTGGACGCCCTCGATGTGAACTACCGAAAGTAGACTACCGGGGCTTCCACGTGCCCTGCGCCACTTGCGGCACGAACTTGCCGATATGCCGAGGCGGGAACTCAATGGTCTTGCCCTGCTCCGCGCTCATGTACGCGGTCATGAGCAGCTTCACGACATCGAGTCCGTCGTGCCAGGTCAGCGCCGGCTTCTCCTTGCCGAGGAAGGCGCGCACGAAGTGGCGGTTTTCCGCCTCATAGCCGTAGGCGATGGCTTCGTTCACCACGACTGGCATCTGCCCCGACTCCGCCATCTGCTTCTCGACGATGTCTTCGCCCGTCTTGCCTTTCACGGCGCGCGAGAAGAACAGGTTGAGCCCCGACTCGAGCGAGTTCCACTTCATCGAGTATTCGGGACCCAGCAACTCGGCACTAAGGCGCAGGCCGGGTCCGACGAAGCTCCAACTCGTGGTGGCTTCGCCGATGGCCATGCCGCCATCGGGCGTTTCGAACTCAATGGTGACGCTGGCGAAGTCTTCCGACGGCTTCTTGAGATAGTTGACGCCCATCGTGTGCTTGAGCTGCGCCGCGTACTCCTTGCGCGACCACTTGAGCGACGCGATGTGGCCCGTGACGCGCTTGGGCACGAGCGTGGAGAGCGATTCGCCCGGTGGCGTGAGCAGTTGCCGCACCACCAACACCGAGTGGCACAGCATGTCGTTCAGCACCCCGCCGCCCTGCTGCTCGCCGTTCCAGAACCACGGGCTGTGCGGACCACTGTGCTCCTCGGCGGCGCGCGCGAGATACGGGCGGCCCGTGGTCGCGGCACCACGCGTCCAGATCAGGTTGTGGCCAACGCTCACCTGCGGCGAGAAGTACTGGTTCTCGAGATAGCCGTGCATGATGCCCGCCTTCTCCACCAGCTTGAGAATATGCTTCGCTTCGGCCACCGTGCGCCCCAGTGGCTTCTCACAGGCGATGCCCTTAAGCGTGGCCTTACCTGACGTGACCGCCGCGCACACCTCTTCAACATTTTCGATGCGCGCATGGTTGGGCCCGTTCAACCAGATCGCATCGATGTTGGGGTCGCACACCATTTCGGTGATCGACCTGTACGATTTGCAGTCACCGAGATCGAGTTCGCGGGCGTACGCCGCGGCCGACGCGGCGTTCTTCGCATTGGGGCTCCACACGCCGAGCACATCGGCATCACGGACGTGCCGGAAGCCCTGCATGTGAAAGCGCGCGTTGAATCCGGATCCGATGAAACCGATACCAAGGCGTGGAGAAGACATGACGGTGAGGGAGGATTCAGAGTGAGGAGGGGAGCGCGCGCCGTCGTTCCTGCTCGACGAGCAGCCGACGGAGAATCTTGCCCGAGGGCGACTTCGGAATCGTGTCCACGAACTCGACCTGACGCACTTTCTTGTACGACGACACGCGTGCGGCGACGAACGCCATGACCTCGTCGGCGGTAAGGGGCGCCCGCGCCACGACGAACGCCTTCGGGATCTCTCCCGCGTCCGGATCGGGCACGGGAATGACGGCCACGTCGGCGACGGCGGGATGCCCGAGCAGTAACGCTTCGAGTTCAGCGGGGGCGACCTGCATCCCTTTGTACTTGATCAACTCCTTCACGCGATCGACGATCTTGTACCAGCCGAGTTCATCGACGACGGCCACATCGCCGGTCTTGAACCAGCCGTCATGGGTCATGCAGGCGGCCGTTGCTTCGGGCTTGTTGAAGTAACCCTTCATCAGCTGCGGACCGCGCATCCAGAGCTCGCCGCGCTCGCCCGGCGCGCACTCCTCGCCCGTGGCGGGATCGACCAGTCGGCATTCGGTGTTCGGCGCCGCCGGTCCCACCGAGTCGAGTACGACGCGGCGGTCGTCCATGGGATGGAAGTGCGTGACGGGACTGGTCTCGGTGAGCCCGTACCCCTGCCGCACGGTCAGTCCGAGTCGTTCCTGGCAGGCCGACGCGAGCTCGGTGCCAAGCGGTGCCGCCCCGCTGAACAGATACTTGAGCTGCGACAGATCGTAGTTCGTGACGACCGGATGCTTCGCCAGCGCCACCAGAATCGGCGGCACGATGTTGGCCATGCGAATCTTGTGGTCCTGGAGCAGCTGGAGCATCCGCTCGAGGTCGAAACGCGGCATGGACACGATGCACGCGCCCTGACGCAGCGCGCCGCCCATGACCACGACCATCCCGTAAATGTGAAAGAATGGCATCACGCCGAGAACGCGGCTGGTGCTATCGATCACCTCGTTGACGGCCTGCATCTGCTGGAGATTGGCCACGAGGTTGCGATGCGTGAGCATCACGCCTTTCGGGATGCCCGACGTGCCGCTGGAGTAGGGCAGCGCGGCCACATCGGTGGCGGGGTCGATCTCGACGACGGGTGGCGTGTTGCCATGCGCGAACAGCTCGCGGTATGGCGTGGCGCCGTCGGCTTCGCCGAACACGACGATCTCGCGCACCGTACGGGCAAGCTGTGCGGCAGCCGTGCACTTTTCGAACAGCTCGGGGATGGTGACGATCAGTACCGCTTCGCTGTCGGCGAACTGCACGCCGATTTCTTCCGCCGTCGCGATCGGATTGACGGTGGACGCGATCGCACCGATCAAGACCGTCGCATAGAACACCACCGGGAAGTCGGGGAGGTTGGGGCTTACGATCCCGACGACGTCTCCCTTCCGGATGCCGTGCGCATGCAACCCGGCCGCCACATGCTTCACGGCATCATCGAGCTGCGCATAGGTGTACGTTTTTCCCGATACGCCGCAGATGATCGCGGGGTGATCGGGAAACTCCGACACGCGCCCGAGCACGAAGGGCACGAGCGGCAGGTCGGGAATATCGACGTCCGGATGCGGACTGCGAAGAATGTTGGCTCCACTCATGAACGGCTCTGGAAGGCGGGAAGACGGAGAGGCGCGTGGCGAAACTACATCCTCACGCGGCTACCACAAGCCAACCTTGCCCTTCACCGACTCGATGAGGGCCGCGGGGTCGTAGCCCACGCCCTGCCGAAAGACGAGCTGGACCTTCCGGATGTCGCCGATGCTGGCCGCCGGATTGCCATCGATGATCACGAGATCGGCCAGCTTCCCCACCGCGATCGAGCCCGTGAGCGCACCGCGGCCCAGATAGGTGGCGCCGTTCAGCGTGCCCATGCGAATCGCCTCCAGCGGCGAAAAGCCGGCTTCGACCAACAACTCGAGCGCGCGCTGGTTCGAGTAGCCGGCGATCACGCCACCACCGCCGGTGGGATCGGTGCCCACGATGAGCGTGCCGCCCGCCTTAGCGAAGGCGCGCTCCATGGCCATGCCCTTGGGGAACGCCTTCGCATACACCGATTGGGTGTTGCGCTGCGTGCTCGCATAGCGCTGGGCGAACTGCTCGCGCAGCGGCTCGATGAGCACCTCGGTACCCGGTGGCATGGGCCGGCCGGGCGTGAACGTCTCGAAAATCGTGAGCGTGCTGGTGACCACGATCTTCTTGTCGATCAGGTACCGGAACAGCGCTTGCACCTCGGCGCTTTCCGGATCCGCCTGCGCCAGCATGCTCTGCGCGGCGCCACCACGACCACTGCACGTGTCGAGCTTCTTTCCCGGCACGAAGTCGTTCATCGCGAAGAACCCGTGCTCCAGATCGTCGATGCCGGCGTCGGCGGCTTCGCGATACGTCACCGAGCAGAGATGACCAGTGATTTTGAGTCCGCGCTTGTGCGCCGCGTCGGCCGCCGCCTTGAGCTCGTCGCGCGTGATATTCATGTACGCTTTGAACGACGTCGCGCCCTGATCGGCCCAGTATTCCACCAGCCTTCGCGCGTCGCTGGAGTCGCGCAGGATGGTGACCTGATTGAACCCCATGCCGGGGCCCTCCAGATACGGCGCGGTGGCGTCGATCCATGGCCCCGGCTTCTCCCCGCGCGCGATCGCTTTCGCAATCAGCAGCTCGGCGAAGCCATTCATGTTGCCGCCGGTGCGCATGCTGGTGACACCGCCGGCGAGATAGAGCCGCGAGAAACTCTCGGTGAGATTGCCGTAGGTGCCGGCACCCACCGGGTAGTACAAGTGCTCGTGGACCATCACGAGGCCGAGGATCACGCTCTTGCCGGCGAGATCCATGACCTGCGCACCGCTGGGGATCGCGATAGTGCCGGCGCCACCGACCGCCGCGATCCGGCCATCACGCACAATGATCGTCTGTCCCTCACGCGCGGCCGCGCCCGTACCGTCAATGACGCGCACGTTCGTGAGCGCGATGACGTTGGTATCGACCGTCACGTACGATCGTGTGGCCGGTCCGACCGGCGCGCGCTGTGCCACGAGCGGCGCCGCCACGGCGAGCGCGGCGGCGGCGCATCGCGAAATAATCTGTTTCATGACTTAGTACCTCAACATGGCGGCGACACTGGCCTTGACGGACGCCAAGGCATCGGTGGGCTGATCGTGTTCGATGAACCAATGCGTGAGGCCGAGCTTTCGGCCTTTGTCCAGGAGCATCTTGAAGTCGATCGTGCCAGCGCCCACGTCGAGCATCGTCCGCTCGGGGGCCGCACTGGCATCCTTCACATGGCAGCAGATCACGCGCCCTTTGTGCGCCGTCATGATTTCGAGTGGATCGCGTCCGGCCTTGACCGCCCAGTACAGGTCGAGTTCGAGCTTCACAAGCGACGCATCGGTGTTCGCCGTGAGAATCTCGTAGCCGGTCGTGTCACCCACCGGTGCGAACTCGAAATCGTGGTTGTGATACGCGAACTGCAGCCCCGCGGCCTTGGCTTTCTGCGCGCCGGCGTTGAGCCGCTCGGACAGCTTCATCCAGTTGTCGCGCGTGCCGCGATAGTTATTGCCCACGAATGGCACGATCACGATTTCGTGGCCCATCCCGTGAGCACGATCGAAAATGGCGGGCCACCCGTCGTCAGTAATCGGCAGTGCTTCGTGTGTCGCGGGGGCGGTAAGCGTGTGCCGCTTGAGCAACGCCGACCACCACGCCGGTGTCTTGCCGTAGTAGCCGGCGAACTCGAGCTCCGTGATGCCGGCCGCCGCCACGGCCGCAATCGTCCCCTCGATGTCCTTCGCCAGCGCGCTGCGCACGGTGTACAACTGCAACCCAATGCGGCCAATGCGGCGACGCGCGGCGACGTCACGCGACTCGGCCGCCGAATCCGCCGTCAACGCGGCCGCTGCCAACGCCGGCAACACGGCGCTGCCGGCTATACCGGCCGCGAGCAGTTGCAGCACCTCGCGACGCGAGAGCGCCGGGTGGCTGAAAGACGCCGGTTCCACGTTCACAGTGCTCCGTTGGCGAGTTGCGTCAGCGTGTCTCCCGTGACGCGGTAGACAGTCCATTCATCCTGCGGGCGTGCACCGAGCTTTTCATAGAACCCGATGGCGTCCACGTTCCAATCGAGTACCGACCACTCAAGACGTCCGCAATCGCGCGAGACGGCCTCCTGTGCGAGATACTGCAGCAGCGCCTTGCCGATGCCATGCCCACGATACTGCGGGCGCACGAACAGATCCTCGAGATAAATCCCGGGGCGCGCCAGGAACGTCGAGAAATTGTGAAAGAACAGCGCAAAGCCCGCCGATGCGCCCTCCCACTCGGCGATCACCACGTCGGCGTACGGTCGTGACCCGAACAGCGCCGCATCGAGCAGTGCATCCGTCGCGACGCATTCATGACGCAGCTTCTCATAATCCGCCAACCCCTCGATCAGCTCCCGGATCACCGGGACATCCGCCCTGGTGGCGGCTCGCAGTACCAGCGACATCGGGCGCGACTCCATTACTTCGAAGTGATAGGTGGCAGCGCCAGACGCGCCGAGATCCGCGCGATGCGCTTGCGATTCACGCCAAGGTCGCTGCGACCGATTCGCGACGCCGACCGAAAACGATACACGTGGGCCACCGGATCGACCACGAGGTCGACATCATCGACGAAGCGGAATACCAGGCTTCGGCACTCGGCGTGCAGGTATCCCTCGCGCTCGATCGTGACCGTCGTGCGCGACTCGGCCAGCAGCGCGGCCTTGGCGTGCATCAGGGCCGCCGCTGGCGCGCCGGTAAACGGCACCGTGGGCACACGCTGCGACGCGCGCGTGGCGTCAGTGGACACGCAGTTCGGCGAATCGGGACAGGGCGGCAACGTCTGGTCGGCGCCGACCTGTAAGGTCGGATGCCAGGTGAGCGCAACCAGTGAGGCCATGATGACGGTCCTGATCATCGTTTCACGAAGGTCCACTGTCGTGTGGCGCGTGTGAGGATCGCATCGTACTCGCGGGTCCGCACCCGCACTTCGCGCACCACATCAATCGCGAGATGGGCCAACATCAACTCCGTGAGCAGGGGGATCCGGACTTCACTGCTTTCGAGCGTATACGTGGTGCCGCCCACCGGTATGGAAAGCACCCGCATCTTCGGCGTGCTCGAGGCGTGCCCCAGCTCGCGCACGCCGTCACTCGACATCTGAATCAGCGAATCGCCACCAACCACGGCCCGTTCGGGACTGTTCGCCGACGGCACGAACCACACTTCGGTGAAAGTCTTCTGCGCGAGCGTGACCGGCACGAATTGGCCGAGCCCATTGCCCGGCGCGGGGGCGGCCAGCCCACGCAGCAACGCGCGCGCCGTTCCGCTGGCCAGCACCGTATCCACCGGATCGCGCACCACCATGCCACTGCGCGTCTTGGGGGTGGGGCCCGGAGTGCGCAGCGCGAACTGCACCTTCACGCGCATGCCCGGGGGCGTGTCGATGAGTTCCCCGAAGATCCCGCGCCATTCGTTCCGCTGCTTGATGCAGGTCAGCGACCAGCCACGTTCGACGCCGCCGAGGGTGCCGGCACGCAGCGCATTCACCGTGGCCTCGAGGCAACGCAGATAGCCGAGCACATCCACCGCCCGCGACTCGCGTTCGGCAAACAGCCCTTCGAAGGTGGTGGGCACCTTCGTGAAGTCCGGCAGCGCCTGCGCGGGTGGTTTCGGCATAGCGGCGGACTTCGGTATCGCGCCACCGGTCGCGCCTCCCGTCGCTTGTGCCGGCAGCACGGAGCTCACGGCACAGGCGGCACTGAGGGCCAGCGCTTCAAACCATCGACGAGCAGCGGGGATCATGACGGCAGGCTGGAGAATCGGCAACGACCGAGTCGGCATCAAGGGGGCAATCTAGCCACGTCCACCCGTGGTGGTTGTACGCCACTCGGGGCCGTGCAGCACCCGCGCCGGCGCGAAGTTGCCGTCCAGCGCCGCCGCGACCACGGCGCGACCACTGAGGGCCCCGATCACGTTGCCGGTGCCGGAGTAGCCTCCCAGCGCCCAGACGCCCTCACGGACCTGCTCCAGGAGCGGCAGTCCGCTCTCGGTATAGCCGGCGCAGGCCGCCCACCGGAGCGATACGGTACACGCCATTGCGCTCTCCCAGCAATCCCACGGCCGCATCGATCAGCGGATCACGCGCGCTGTCGTAGCTGGCCGGATCCCACGTCATGGCCAGATGCGGCGCCACCCCGCGACCCTCGATCGGTCGTTTGTCGGGACCGAACTCCAGCCATCGCGGCACGGTGAAGTGCCATCCGTTGCCGAGGGAGAAGGTGGCCGGATTCCCCGACGCGCCGCCCGTGGTGTCGCCGACCACGGTGACCTGTGGCAGGGTGCGCATCGCGGCCACAAAACTTTCCGTGGCGCTCAAGCCGCCACGCCCCGACAGCACCACGACGGGACGGGTGAACTGCCAGCCTCCACGAGGACCGATCGTGCGGGCCAGCGGCATCTCGATGTCCTTCACCAGCGAATCGGTACGGATCTCCACATACGACGCGGTGAAGGCCCGTGTGGTAAAGCGGCTGGCGAAGGCGAGGGCGGTCTGATCGGTGCCGCCGGCATTGCTGCGCACGTCGATGATCAATCCCGGCGCATCGCGCATCCGGGCGAGGGCGAGATCGAGCGCGTCCTGACTCACCGGCTCTTTCCACGAACCGATGTACAGATACGCATAGCCGCCGACCGTACCTTCACCGAAATCGCGCGTGTGGGCGAGATAGCCCGCATCGCGCATCGCAGACTCCCAGCGCCCGCGCTCGAAGTTGGCGCGCACGGATGGTCGGAAGGTGGGCACCGCCTGCCCTCGAGGATCGACGAGCCAGACGTGGAGATCGTTCAGCGGCGAGAGCATGTCGACGAGGACGGCAATCAGCTCATCCTGCGAACGCGCCCGCTGCGCCCGCGTGCGATAGGCGGCACGCTGGGCGCGCCAATCGACCTGCTTGTAGGCAAACGACGGGTACACTTCGTCGAATCGCGTCCAGAGGGTATCGAACTGCGCCACGAACGAGCGCGTCTCGGCCGGCGACACCACGGCGGCCTTTGACCGAAGGGACGGGACAACACAGGCCCCACTCGACGCCGCAGCGCCCAGCGCCAGCCACACTTTCCAGTGCCCTGCGCGTGTCATGAACAGACGATGGGGTCCAAACCGTGTGAGGGCCAGAGCGCCGGTGCAGTTCGTCCCTGAAATCGGCGTGGAACGGCCCACCACGCCCGCGTTAGGCCCCCGCGAGCCCCTTCGCCACTTGGCGCACCAACACGGCCAGCTCCGGCGAGCTCTGGATCGACTGCAGGAACAGTCGCTGGAAGGCATCCCCCTCGGCATCGGCCTTGAGCAACGCGAGCGATTGCTCAAACAAGGCGTTGGCTTCCACGCTGCCGAGCGGCTGCTTCTTGTCGGAGGTGCGCTCGTCGATCAGGAGCACCATCTGCCCCATCGGCCGGATCCAATCGAACCACGGATCGTTGATGATGAGTTGCAGGAAGGCGCTGTTGTTGGGAATTCGGCCGTGCTGCTTCTCGAAGCGGTGACGCTCGGCCTCCAGCAGCCCGCGGTGTACGCGCAGCAGGTCGTTTCGCACCGTATCGAGACGCCGCAGCTCGGTTGCGGTCGCCACCGGCAGTTCGCGATGCGACGACGGCACGACGTCAGCAAACTCGGCATTGTGGTCGGTCATGCTCATCTCGGAAAGCGCCCGTGGGCGCACGTGGAACAGTGTGGGCTGCGCGAAAGATACCGCGACCGCATCGCCGACGTCTGCGCACCGGGCGATATTTCCGGCATGCCGATCGACCTCGCTCCTGCTCAGCCCCCTTCGCGGGCCGTCGCCCGCACGTGCGCCGCAGTCGTCGCGGCGATGTGCCTCATGTCGCCATCGCCCGTCATGTCGCAATCGCCGACGCCGTGGCGCACCGTGCGACAGGATCATCTGTGGGTGGCGACGTTCATCGATCAGCCGATTACGTCGCGATGGGCCTTTCTGGGCGACGTCCAATGGCGTCGCACCGACGCCGGTCGCCAACCGCAGCAGTTGCTCACCCGCGGATCCCTGACGTATCGCGTGACGCCGGGCTTCCGACTGGGCGCCGGCGTGAACGTGATAGCCACGGCCCCGTACGGCGAACTGCCGTCGGCGCGCCCGCTGCGCGACCGCCAGCTCTTCTACATCGCGCAGATCAACCAGAAGCTCGGTGGCGCCGACGTGATGCACCGCTATCGGTTCGAGAACCGCTGGCTGGCCGACGTGCTCGAGGATGCCGCGGGGAAGGATTCCCTGAGCGACTCGCGCTTCGCGCAGCGGGCCCGGTACATGCTTCGGGGCTCGCGCGCCCTGGGCGGCCTCACCCTCCGGAAGCAGCCGGTGATCGGCATCGTGCAGAACGAGCTGTTCGTGGGGCTCTCGCGGGCCGATCGCGGGGTGGCCGTGGACCAGAACCGCTTTTCATTCGGTGCCGGATTGCCCCTGTCGGTGACCAAGCGACTCGACGTGCTCTGGCTACAGCAGTGGATCCCCGTGTCCCGCGCCCGCGCCAGCGAGAACAACCGGACGCTCTGGATCGTGCTGAATCACACGGGCAAGGCGCGGTAGCCCTCGCCGGGTGAGCGTTTCGGCGAGGCGTTGCGTTACAACGGGGGGTCGCGTATATCGGCGGGGGTGTCGCCCCGGTCGATGTGGTGGCGACCCACTGATTGACATCCGACCGCCCACCCGAGGCATCCCACTCATGCGCGTCCTTCCCGTTGCTGCGCGACGTTCTGTGTTTCTTGCACGACTCCTGACGGCTGGGATGCTCCTGCCGCTCGCCGCGGTGTCCGCGCAAGACCGCGCGCCCAAGACCGCCGACGCCAAGCCGGCCGTGCCGAATCCGCTGGCCGATGAGGGCTATATCGCGCCGCCGCCCTCGATTGCGCGACTGGTGGCCGCTCCGCGCGAGCAGAATGTGAACTTCACGGCGCCCAATCCCGGCAGTCGGCAATTCTTTCTGCGCACCATGGGTGACGGGCTGCCGTCGCTGCAGAACGTGGGCAAGGAGCACCACAATCTAGGCGGGTTCCAGGTGGACTATCGGGGCAACCGCGATCGCGCCCTCACGATGCGCAGCAGCGCCGGCTTCGAGATCACCGAATGGGCCAGCGGCCGCAAGATGCCGGTGACGATCCCCGCGGGCGCCCGCGTGAGCAGCCCCGTCTGGTCCCCCGACGGGACGCAGTTCGCCTTTCTCGCCCTGTTCGAGGACGGCACCCAGATCTACGTCGCCGACGCGACGACCGGAAAGTCACGCGCGGTAACCACGCGGTCCACGTTGTCGACCAGCGTGACGGCGCCCGAATGGACCGCCGATGGCACGTCCATCGTGACGGTGCTGGTGCCCGATGCGCGCGGCCCCGAGCCGAAGGAGCCGAAGCTGGCCACCGGTCCGATGGTGCGCCTGAACGAGAACAACAAGCTCAAGACGCGCACCTATCCCGATCTGCTGGCCTCGCCGTTCGAGAAAGCGCTGCTGGCGTACCACACCACGGGGCAGCTGGCGGTCGTGACGGTGAAGACGCGCGCCGTGAAGCAGGTCGGCGCGCCCGGATTGATTCGCAGCATCGCGCCGTCACCCGATGGACAGTATTTCCGCGTGACGTATGTGGAGCAGCCGTTCTCGTATCTGCTGCCCGTGGCGAGCTATGGCACGCGCGACGTGGTCATCGACGGCGCCGGCACGGTGCTACGTGAACTGGTGAAGCGCCCGTTGCGCGAAGGCGAAGAGCCCGCCGACCCCACCGATCCGGCACCGCGCGCGGCGGCTCCGACGGGTGTGGGTGCCGCCGGACGCGCCGCCCCCGTGGACACGGGCAAGCGTAACATCGCCTGGCATCCGTTTGCGGGTGGGTTGTTGTACGCGCAGCTCGCGCCGGCGCCGACCGGTGCGGCCCGCACGGACTCCACCGCCGCCAGCACCGCGCGTCGCGCTGATCGGCTCATGCACTGGAAGGCCCCGTTCGATTCGACCGGCGGCACCACGCTGTATGAAACGGCCAATCGCCTTGCCGGCGTGCAGTTCAGCGACAACGGCGCGATCATGTTCGTGAGCGAAACGGGCACCGGCGGCACGTTTGAACAGGCCGTGTTCCTCGCCGAGAACAACGCCAAGTTTACCGTGATCGCCCCGCGGGCGCGTGGTCGCGGCGCCGACAGTACCGCGCGTGCCGCGGCTCCCCTCGCCGCCGGCCCCGGTGGTCGCGGCGCGCGCACGTCGGAGCTCGTGACGCGCCCAGGACGTCGCGGTGTGCCGGTGGTCGTGGTCTCCACCGACGGGAAGTACGTGTTTACGCAGGGCACGACGCCCGACAGCGCGGGCAAGACGCCGCGCGCGTTCGTGGAGAAGATCGAGATCCGTACGGGCACGCGCAGCCGCCTGTACGAAAGCGCAGCCGACGTATTCGAAACGATCCACGCGCCGCTCGACGATGACTTCACCCGCGCCGTGATTCAGCGCGAGTCGCCCACGCTGGTGCCGCAGTCGTACGTGCTCACGTTGGCGTCGCGCGAGGCAAAGCAGCTCACGAACAACGTGGATCTTATGCCTGAGATCACGAAGGCGGTGCGCAAGACGATCGTGGCCCGCCGCGCCGACGGCTACTCGTTCAACGTGAAGGTCACGCTGCCCGCCGACTACAAGGACGGCACCCGGCTCCCGGCCATGTTCTGGTTCTATCCGCGCGAGTTCGATAATCAGGAGGCGTACAACCGCAGTCTCACGCAGGGCGCCGGCGCGGCCAACCGCTTCCCCACGTACGGTCCGCGTTCGCTCGCCTTCATCGTGACGCAGGGCTACGCGCTGATCGAGCCCGACGCCCCGATCTTCGCCAGCGAAGGGCAGCTGCCGAACGACAACTACGTGGTCGATTTGCGCAACAACCTGGCGGCCGTCATCGACGCGCTCGATACACTCGCTATCGTGGACCGCCAGCGCCTCGGCATCGGTGGCCATAGCTACGGCGCGTTCAGCACGGTGAACGCGATGGTGCATACGCCGTTCTTCAAGGCCGGCATCGCCGGCGACGGTGCCTACAACCGCACGCTCACGCCGAACGGTTTCCAAAGCGAGCGCCGCGACCTGTGGCAGGGGCGCCAAACGTATCTCGAGATGTCGCCGTTCCTGTACGCCGACCAGCTCAACGGTGCGCTGCTGATGTACCACAGCACGGAAGACCAGAACGTGGGGACTGATCCGATTAACTCGATCAAGCTGTTCCACGCGCTGCAGGGTCTCGGTAAGACGGCATCGCTGTACATGTACCCGTACGAAGACCACGGCCCGGTGGCTCGCGAGACCGTGCTCGATCAGTGGGCGCGCTGGGTAGCGTGGCTGGACAAGTACGTGAAGAACGCTGGTGCCAAGCCGAAAGTGACCACGATGTAGGGGTGGAGCGTTCTGCAGACGCCGCTGAACAGATCACCAAACCTAGAACGTCCAATCGATCCCGATGCTCGGCAGGACGCCGATGGACGTCTGGCGCTCCGGCGCGCGCAGTCGCGTGCTCCACGCGACTGCGCTCACGTTCTGGCGCGCCGTGGCGTTCTGGACGTCGAGATACGTGATCAGCTGTGACTTCCCGATCTGCCAGCGGCGATCGATGCGCGCGTCGAGCGTGAAGAACTGCGGGAGCCGACCGCCGGCGTTGTAGCGAGAAAAGTCCAGGGTGCCTTCGCGCACGCCGGCGCTAACGAATGGCGTGGTCGGCAATCCCGTGGCCGTGCGCACGCGCCCCGACAGCTCCCACTTGGCGTTGGGGCGCCAGCCCAGCAACACGTTGGCCACTACCGGCGCGTCGAAGGCGCCGGGGCGCTCCACGCCATCCAACGCCGCGAACCGCGTGCGGTTGGCGCTGATCGTAACCAAGCCATACACCGGCACCTGCGAGAGCTTTTTCTGCAGCAGCAACTCGGCCCCGATCACGGTGCCGCGCCCGAGGTTCGCCAGCGGCTCGAGGCCGAAGGGGATGTCGTTGGTGGCGTCGTCAAAGCCCGACGGCTGCAACACCGCCTGCGGACGGAATCGTCGCGCCGGATACTGCCGATACCGCTTACCGTACACCTCGACCTGCAGCTTCACGTCGTCACGCAGCGTGCGCGAAACGCCGGCAATGACCTGATCGGAGGCAAACGGCTTGAGCGACGCATTGGAGGCGTCCCCAACCAACCAGATCAGTTGCGGTGGCTGCCAATACCGACCCACCGACACCGAGGCCGAGGTGCGCGCACTGTGCTGCCACACCGCGCTGGCTCTCGGCGCCGTGCGCACGGCGTTGCTCAAATAGCCATACCAGTCGCCGCGCACCCCCAGCGTGAGCCGCAGCCGCTCCCCGAGCCGCGACGTAGCCTGCGTGTAGAGCGCGCCGCGCGTGGCGGTGAATGACGTGTCACGACGGAGGGGCCGTTCGACGAACGCCGCATCGCGACGGAAGGCGCCGGGGACGGTGAGGTCGTAGCGCAGGTTCGAGCCGTACTTCGCCACCACGCCAGTTTCCACGTCGACGCGCGGCGAGAGCTGCCACTGGAGATCGGTGCGCAGCGATTGCTCGCCCTCGGTGGTGTTCGCCGCGAAGATCACGCTGGGCTCGCGTCCCGGACCGCCCGAATCATTCTGCGTGGTCGTGTAGCGCGTGAAGGTGCGCCCGAGGGTGGTGGTGAGCAGCCCCTTGGAGAGGGTGCGCTGCCAGATCAGTCCCGAGAAATACTGATCCTGCTGCGGGGCCACCACGCGCGAGTTCTCGAAGCGATTCTCGTCGGTCTCATTGTTGAACGTGACCGTGCCCTGCGCACCGATGAGGACCGCCGACAGCTGGTCGCGCGACGACAGACGCCAGACGGCCTTTCCGGTGAGGTCGCGGTAGCTCGGAATGAAGCTGAAGCCGGCGGCCTTGAAAATGAAATCGAGATAGCTGCGACGCACACCAAACAGGAACGATCCCCGTTCACCCAACGGCCCTTCCACGTAGGCGCCGCCGCCGGTAGCCGAAAGGTTCACCGAGCCACTCATGCGATCGCGCGAACCTTCGCGCAGGCGAATGGCCGTCACGCTGGCCGTGCGGTCGCCGAAGCGCACCCCGAATCCGCCAGCCGACAATGCGGCGTCTTCCACAAAGGCCACATTGATCAGCGAGAGCGGCCCGCCGGTGGAGCCCTGTGTACCGAAGTGATTGATGTTCGGTACCTCGATCCCATCGACGGTAAACAGATTTTCGAACGGCGCCCCGCCGCGCACCACCAAATCGTTACGTCCGGCGGTGGTCACGCCCACGCCGGGCAACACGCTCACGGCGCGCACCACGTCTTCCTGCACGCCCGGCGCGCGACGGACCTCTTCGGCGCCGAAGCGCTGCGTGGATACGGG
>NSHR01000065.1 GCA_002737115.1 Gemmatimonadota bacterium
TCCCATGCCGGCAAAGCGCGCCGCCGTGAAGGCCAGCAGCACCCAGCCCACCATCGCGATCGTGACCGGTGCCGTTACACTCGCGCACAACACGCCGACCAACGCGAACGGCATCGCAAATACCGTGTGCGGCAACTTCACGAAGTTGGCGAGGCGCACCAGCAGTGACTCGCCGGCCATGAGCTGGCCGTCGCGCGCCCCCTTCGGCGGCACGACGCGGCTCATGGGTGACTCAAGGGCGGCAATCCCAACTTCGACCACTTCGCATCGACCGCACGCCGCGTGGCGTCGTCCATGGTGATCACTTTGGGCCACGCGCGCGTGAAGCCTTCTTCCGGCCACTTCCGCGTGGCGTCGATGCCCATCTTGCTGCCGTACGTAAAGGCGCGGCTGGCATGATCGAGCACATCGACCGGCCCCATGGTGAAGCGCACATCGCGCTGCGGGTCCATGTTGTTCAGCGCTACCCACCACGCTTCCACCGGGTTGCGCACGTTCACTTCCTTGTCGACCACCACCAGCACTTTCGCCAGCGACATCAGCCCCTGTCCCCACAACGCGTGCATCACCTTGTCGGCGTGCCCGGGATACTTCTTATCAATGCTCACGAACACGAGGTTGTGAAAACCACCCTCGGCCGGCATGTGGTAGTCCACCACTTCCGGCGTGGTGAGCTTGAGTAGCGGCAGAAAAATGCGCTCGGTGGCATGCCCCAGATAGAAATCTTCCATCGGGGGACGGCCCACGATCGTGGTGGCGTACACGGCGTTCTTGCGCATCGTGACGGCCGTGACGTGCACCTTCGGGTACAGATCGGCTTCGGAGTAGAAGCCCGTGTGATCGCCGAACGGCCCTTCGACCACCAGCGCCTCGGCCGGGTCGATGTAGCCCTCGATCACGAACTCGGCGTCGGCTGGCACTTCGAGGTCGCACGACACCGCTTTGGTGAGCTTCACGGGATCGCGGCGCAAGAATCCGGCGAATAGGAACTCGTCGATGTTGGGGGGCAGCGGTGCGCTGGCCGAGAACATGCTGGCGGGATCGGCGCCGACCACGATGCACACCGGCATTTTCTCGCCACGCTCGGCCATCTGCCGCATATGCTCGGCACCCGTCTTGTGACGCTGCCAGTGCATCGCCACCGACTTCTTATCGAGCTGCTGCACGCGATACATGCCCACGTTGCGGATGCCGCGCACCGGATCCTTGCTAATCACCGCCGTCATGGTCACGAATGGCCCGCCGTCTTCGGGCCAGCAGTGCAGCACGGGGATCTTGTCGAGATCGATCTCGTCGCCTTGCCACACGATGTCCTGACACGACGGCGTGCCGCTCTTGGTGCGCGGCGGAAACTTCGACACTTCGAGCAATCGCGGCAGCAAGGAGAGCTTGCCGAGGAACCCATCGGGGACCTTAAGATCCATCAGCGCCGTGATGCGGTCGCCGATGGCGTCAAGATCGTCAACGCCAAGCGCCATCGACATGCGACGCATGGAGCCGAACAGGTTGATCGCCACCGGATACTGCGAGCGGGTGCCGTCGCGGAGAATTGGGTGCTCAAACAGCAGCGCCTTGCCACCACCGGGCATCTTGGACACGCGGTCGGCAATCTCGGTGATCTCGAGATGCACCTTGACCGGTTCGGTGATGCGATGCAGTTCGCCGGCGCGATCGATGGCGGCGATAAAATCAGACAGCGTATCGAGAGACATCAGCAATCAACCGGGCAATACGTCATGTCGTTCCTCACGCGGTCCCCACGTGAATCGCGGCGATGCCGAAGGTGAGGCGTTCCCACGTGACCGTGGTGAAACCCGCGCGGCGCATGTGGCCAGCGAGCGCGTCTTCGGTGGGGAAATGCGAGACGGACATGGGCAGATAGGTATACGCGCTGCCATGGCCGCTCACGAGCCGACCCACCCGCGGCAGCACATGATGGAAGTACAGGTGATAGAACGTGCGCACAATCGCCGACGGCGGCGTGGAGAACTCGAGAATCACGAAGCGGGCGCCCGGCTTAAGCACGCGATGCACTTCGCGCAGGCCGGCGTCGAGGTCGGCCACGTTGCGGATCCCGAAGGCCACAATCGCACCGTCGAGCGACGTCGTGGCGAACGGCAGCGCCAGCGCATCGGCGCCCACCGGGGCCAGCACGTCGCGCGACGCCTTGCCGTTGCCGTGACGCAGCATTGGCACGGCGAAATCGGCACCGGCCACGAAGCCGGCAAACCCCGGCTGCTTGACCAGCGCGGCACCCACATCGAGCGTACCGGCGCAGAGATCGAGATAGCTCCCGGCCGGTCGCTGGGGCCACTGCAGGGCACGCAGGGCTTTCCGCCGCCACGCCTTATCGATGTTCATCGACAACACGTGATTGAGCAGGTCATAGCGCGGCGCGATGTCCGAGAACATCTGCTGCACGTACTCGCGCTTCCCTTCCCCACGGGCGGCCTGTTCGGCGCGACCGGTGGATTCAGCGCGTTCGGGGGCCTCGTTGGGAGGCGGGACGACTGGCATTGGCGAAACATCAGCAGGCGGGGGAGTACGAGCAAGCGTACGCCCGTGCTAGGTTATGGCATCCGATGCAGACTCTCGACGAGCTGGGGACGCTCCCCGATGCCGATGTCGTTCGGCTGGCGCAGCAGGGCCGTGAGCTCGCGTTCCGCGAGCTGGTGCGCCGCTACGAACGGCCGGTGTTTTCGCTCGTCTTCCGCATGGTCCGTGACCGGGAAACGGCCGAAGACCTCGCGCAGGATGCCTTCGTCAAGATTCTGAACCACATCGACAAGTACAGCCCCGAGTTCAAGTTCTCGAGCTGGCTGTTCAAGATCGCGAACAATGTGGCCATCGATCACCTCCGCCGGCGGCGGCTGGATACGATCAGCATGGACGGCTCCCTGCACGCCTCCACGGCGAGCGAGGTCGAAGCCACGACCCTGAACCTTGCTAACGAGCAGGAGAGCGCCCTCGACGAGCTTGAGGCCAAGGAGCTGGGCTCGGCCATCGAGCGGGCCATCGCCACGCTGCGCCCCGAGTATCGGGCCTGCATCATGCTGCGCCATGTAGAAGGGCGCGCGTACGAGGAAATCGCGGCCACGCTGGACCTGCCCCTGGGCACGGTGAAGACCTACATCCATCGCGCCCGACACGAGCTCCGGAAGGCGCTCGAGGGGCTACGCGACTAGCCGTGCCCTGAGTGAGGCAATCGTCGCCACGATTGCCGGAACCCCTGTGAAACCTGACGTCTGACAGGTTCGTACGACCCCGTGGAGGCCACCAATGCATGACAGACACCTGAGATCAGACGAAATCGAGCTCCTGCTGGACGGGGAGGAAGGCTTCGGCGTCGCTCCCTTGAGAGCGCACGTCGCATCGTGCCTGTCGTGCCGTCAGGAACTGGAGAGTGCGCGGGAGCTCATGGTGGCCCTCGATTCGCTCCCCGACTTTACCCCGTTCGTCAACTTCTCCGATCGGGTCATGTCTCAGGTCCAGGTGTTCGAACCGTGGCACGCCGCGGCCACCCGCACCATCGAGCCGTTCGTCCCGGCCACCCGGCCGGCCCGCATAGCTGCGGGGTTCGGCGCCGCGCTCACGGCTGGCCTGGCCACTGCCGGTGCCACCTGGGTCGTGGCCCGCGCCGACATGGCGTTCATCCTCACGCAGCTCGGGGCCGAGGGGGTGCGCGACCAGATCGTGGCCGCCTCCAACGACGTGGCGTCGACCGTCCTCGGCCAGCCGGGCATGACGGCCATGCAGAGTGGCTCGCCGGGACTGGCCGCCGTCGCCGTGGGCGGATTCGTGGCCATCGTGGGGATGGGGGTCGTGGGGCTTCGGGCCCTTGCCACCACCTCGCATCGTGGCCGGTAAGGTCGTGTATTCCGTGGCCATGACATGCTAACGGCGACCAGCAACCTGCTCGCGGTCGCTGGCGTGTTCGGCATCGGCCTGATCATCGGCCTCGTGGTGCTCACCACGGCCGAAGAGGCACTCACCGCTGTCGCCAAGACCGCGGCCCGTGATGTCTCCGGCAGCTTCTGGGTGGGACTGCTCTGGCAGCTGCTGGCGGTGCCGCTGCTGGCGGTCATGGTGGTCGCGTGCGCCCTCACGATCATCGGCATTTTGGTGATCCCGATTGCCGCGCTGGCGTGGGCGCTCGCGTACACCGGTGCGTTCACGTTGGGCGTTCTGGCTGTCGCGCTCGTCATAGGGCGCGCCCTGGCCGGACGCGGTAGCGGCAGCAGCCAACGCAGCGCCGCGTTGCGTGGTCTCACCGTTGGGCTGGCCACGCTCAGTCTGATCTGGTTCGGTGCGGCGATTGCGGCCAAGGTGCCGGTGGCCGGCGCCGTCGCGCGGCTCATTGCCGTCGCGTCCACCTGGGCGGTGGCCACGGTGGGACTGGGCGCTGTGGTGAAATCGCGCATGGGCGTGGCGCAGCTTTCCGTGCGTTTCGGCGCGTCGCGTTTCGGTGCGTCGCATTTCGGCAAATCGGGCGTCGGCTCGCGTTGGGGTGCAGCATCGACCACTACCACCGACGTGGCGGCGCCGGGCTGGCAGACGCCGACGCCTGTGCAGGGCGTCGTGGCCGCGCGGCGGCCCGTGAATACCGACCGCGGCACGGGGAACGGCGCGGAGTTGTAGGTCGATACGGCGAGGGGTTCTCTGGGCTATACTTCGCGATGCGAGAGCTCTCCGATGTCGCCACCCAACTGGACCTGACGACAGCTGCGGTCGGCATTGCCGCGCTGGTCGTGTTCCTGCTGGCCTACGCCGTGGTGATCGGCGAAGAGTATTGGCACCTGCGCAAGTCCATGCCCGTACTGGTCGCCGCCGGCATCATCTGGGCGCTGATCGGCTGGCGATATTCGCAGGCCGCAAACGCGGCGACCGACCCGCAGACCAAGCTCGCGCTCACGCAGTTCGCCGAAGAGATGGTTCGGCATAACCTGCTGGAGTACGCCGAGCTCTTTTTGTTCCTGCTGGCGGCGATGACGTACATCAACTCCATGGAGGAGCGCGGCGTGTTCGACGCGCTGCGCGGGTGGTTGGTGTCACGCGGCTTCAGCTTGCGCAGCCTCTTCTGGATTACGGGGGCGCTGGCGTTCTGCATCTCACCGATCGCCGACAATCTCACCACCGCGCTGCTCATGGGCGCCGTCGTGCTCAGTGTCGGTGTCGGCAATCCGCGCTTCGTGCTCGTGTCGCTCATCAACATCGTGGTGGCGGCCAATGCCGGCGGGGCGTTCTCGCCCTTCGGCGACATCACGACGCTGATGGTGTGGCAGAAAGGGCTGATCCCGTTCTCTGGATTCTTCGCGCTCTTTCTGCCGGCGCTAGTGAACTGGCTGGTGCCAGCGGCCATCATGAGTACCGCGGTGGGTGCTGGACGTCCGGCGCCGATCACCGATCAGATGAAACTACAGCCCGGGGCGTTTCAGATCATCGGGCTGTTCCTGCTCACGATCGTGGCCACGGTTTGTGTGCATCAGTTTCTGCACTTGCCGCCGGTGCTCGGCATGATGACGGGCCTCGGCGCACTCAAACTGTACGGCTGGACGCTGCAGCGCGCCGCGATTCGCGAGTTGACAGCGCGCGCGTCTGCGGAGAACACGGCATTGCACAGTGTAGCCTCGGACAACCCCTTCGAAGTCGTGTCGCACACAGGCGCCGAACACGAGCCGTTCGACGTGTTCAAACGGCTCGAGAAGGCCGAGTGGGACACGCTGATGTTCTTCTATGGCGTGATTTTGTGCGTGGGCGGACTCGGGGCCATCGGCTATCTCGAAGCGTTGTCGCAGATCGCGTACGGCGGCTTCGGCGCCACGAAAGCGAACATCGCGATCGGCCTGATGTCGGCGTTGATCGACAACATCCCGGTGATGTTCGCCGTGCTCTCCATGCAGCCGCCAATGGACGCGGGGCAGTGGCTATTGGTGACGCTCACCGCGGGTGTTGGCGGGTCACTGCTCTCCATCGGCAGTGCGGCGGGAGTGGCGCTGATGGGGCAAGCGCGCGGCACGTACACGTTCATGGCGCACTTAAGATGGAGCTGGGCGATCGCCCTGGGCTACATGGCCAGCATCTGGGTGCACTTCTTGGTGAACGGCGCGCTGTTCACGGGTGTGGCGGTGCGGTAGGTCAGCGCAGCGGATTTTCGTAGCGCAGCCCACGGAAGGGCGCGAAGTCGGTGAGCAACGTGATGGAGGGAGCGATCACGTCGTCACGTGCGCTACACCCGTACGCGACGCCACCGCCCACTGCCCCACAGCGCGGCCATGAGCAGCCCACGCGCCGCGGCCGTGAGCGCCAGCGTCCACCACAAGCCGCTGGTGCCCCACTGCGCCGCCGCCCAGGCGCCGATCGGCAGCCGCGACAGTGTGATGGTGCTCGACCCGATCATCGGCCACAGCGTCCACCCGGCCCCACCCATCGCGCTTTCCAGCACGACCTCGGCGCCCAGAAACAGCTGCGAAAACGCCGCGATGCGCAGATAGCGCGCCGCTTCAGCGATCACGGCCGGATCGGTGGAAAAAATCGCCGCAAAGTCTTCGGCAAAGAAGAACGACGCGCCAGCCATCACCGCACCGACCACGCTCACGATGCCGGTGGCGGTCCACCCCGCGCGTTCGGCCCGATCGGGGTCGTCGGCACCCATACTCTGCCCCACAATCGCCGCCACCGCCGCACCCATACCAACCGACACGACATACACCACGCTCTCAATGCGAAATCCCAGGCCAAGTGCCGCCAAGGCCGGTGTGCCGAACTGTGTGGTGATGCGCGTGAGCACCACGTAGATCGCACTGAACGCCACGCCCGTGAGCGCCGCGGGCGCGCCCACTCGCGCGATACTCGCGATCACATCCCAACGTGGTTTCGCCCAGCGCAGCATGCTGCGACGCTGCAGAATGATCACGCCGGCAATACAGCCGAGTCCGCGCGGCACGAGCGTGGCGAGTGCGGCGCCTCGAATGCCGAATGCGGGGATGGGACCGAATCCGCGAATGAGGATCGGATCGAGCACGAGCCCGAACACCGTGGTGACCACCAGGATATACAACGGCGTGCGCGTGTCACCCTTCGCGCGGAACGCGGCATCAACGGCAAAGAAGCCGAAGATGAGCGGCATGCCGAGTAGATAGGTACCGAGGTAATCGCGACCGATCGCGCTCACACTGGCGCCGGTGTTCATCACGGCGAAGAGCCAGTGCAACAGGAACGGCGTGGCCAGCGCGATGGCGCCGCCCAGCAGCAGTGCGAGCACGAAGCCTTCACTGGTCGTGCGCGCCGCCTCCGATGGACGCCGTTCGCCGTGACGACGCGCGGCGATGGCATCGAGGCCAATACTGACCATTTCGCCGATCGAAATCACGAGCCAGATCCAGAAGATCGAGCTTGTCGCGGCGGCGAGGGCATCGGGGCCGAGCGTGCGTCCGATCCAATACGTGTCCACGTTGTGAAACGTGGTCATGAGCAGATTGGCGACGACCGCCGGCAGCGCCACGCGGCGAATCGTGAGGGCTAACGGCTCCCCGACGAGTGCGCCACGTGGGGCATCAACTTCAGCTGCCGTAGATGCTGACAAGGCGCTCCACGACACGCTGGGCGATCGCTTCGAGTTCCTTCGCGGCGCGCGACGTCGGCTCAGCGTCCACAATCGGGCGGCCGGTGTCTCCGCCTTCCTGAATGCGCGGATCGAGCGGCACCTGTCCGATGAGTGGCAGGTTGCACTCCTGCGCCAATCGCGCGCCGCCACCGGTACCGAAGACGGCGATCGGCTTGCCCGTTTCGGGGTTCTCGAAGTACGACATGTTTTCCACGATGCCGAGTACGGGCACGGCGGTGCGCTCGAACATCTTCACGCCGCGGAGCGCGTCGCCCACCGACACCTGCTGCGGCGTCGTCACGATCACGGCGCCGTGCACCTGCGTGGCCTGTACGAGCGAGAGCTGCGCGTCACCGGTGCCCGGCGGCATATCGACCAGGAAGTAGTCGAGCTGCCCCCACGCCACGTCCTTGAGGAACTGCGTGAGGATCTTCATCACGATCGGGCCGCGCCAGATGGCCGGCTGTTCCTTTTCGATGAGGAAGCCGATGGACATCACCTTGATGCCGTAGGCCTCGAGTGGGATGATTTTTTCATCGACCACAGAGGGCGCGGCATCGACGCCGAGCATGAGCGGCAGGTTGGGGCCGTAAATGTCGGCGTCCATGATGCCAACGCGCTTACCCATCTTGGCCAGCGCCACGGCGATGTTCACGGCCACGGTGCTCTTGCCCACACCGCCTTTGCCCGATGACACGGCAATGATGCGCCCCAGCTGCGGGTAGGCCACCGGCTCGGGAACCTTGGGCGGCGCCTTGGGGGCGGCATCCATGACGGGGAGGGCGCGTCCCATGCCACCAGTGGCCGCGCCTCTGGCAGGCGCTTGCGGCTGATTCATGGCTGGCGGTGCGGCCGTCGGCGCACGGCGCGCCGGCGTGGGTTCGGTTTGCGCGGGGTCGCGCACATCAACACGGACATCGGACACGCCCGAAAGCGACTCGATAGCCTGACGGACGTCGCGGACGAGGGTCGCGTCGTCGTCGGCGGCGAGCAGGAGCGTGAGACGCACCTTGCCGTCGACGGTGGTGGCGATATCCCGCACCATGTCGGCGGCCAGGACATCAGCGCCGGTACGGGGGTTGCGGACCGCGGCGAGGGCGCCGGTGATCCGCTCCATGAGAGGCTGCATTGGAGAGTCGGGTTGTCGGGATGACTACGTGCCGAAAAGTAGGCGCCTTGGCGGGGCGTTCCAAGCGGGAGCATGATGTTTCCGACCACCATCCGGCGGCGGAAGGGCCATGCCGGCAGCAATCGGATGACGGTGCGCTGATGCGGGGATGCTATGGTGGCTCCGTCGCGCGGATCCAGGCCGAGGCGACCGGTGCGACGCACCCCGCGGCGCGCCACTTCACGGATAGATCCCGAGGTTTGACATGATGATGACCATTCCGCGCGCCGCCTTCGGCGTGTTCGCGTTGCTGTTCACGGTGGCCACGGTCGATGTGGCGCGCGCCCGGGCGCAGACGACGACGGTGACGTCGACGGCGTGCGCGATGGGCACGCTCACGGCGTGCGGCTCGCAGCCGATCACCACCTGCGAAACGACGGTCCAGTTCGACTTGAACATCTTCCTGCGGACCGGAGGGCTCAAGTACACGGAAACCAACTGCGCCACCGGCTACAAGACGCTGTATAAAGACCGGACGGGTTCCACCAGCCAAACTACCGCTGGTCCGTACAAGACCTGCAGCAACGTGCCAACGAGCGGAACGTCTGATGACGGGTTCGAAGCAGACGTCGAGCTCTGCGAAGACTGATGCCTCGCGCCCCGACCCTGTGGCGCTGGGTGATCGCGGGGATTGTGGTCTCGCTCGCCGGCGTCGGATACGACGTCGCGCGAGCGATGCCGCAGCGCACGCTGCCCGGCGCGATGCGCCACGTCACGCCGGCACAGGCTACCGCGGCCGTACAGGCCGCGGTCCTCCTGCAGCTCGACGACTGCTCCGGCAATCTGCGCATGCTGCATGTGCTGCATCGCGGATCGACCTCGCGGCACATCCAGCTGGCCGTCATCTGGTATGTCGGCCCGGTATCTGACTCGACGAACATCCGAACGGCACTGCCATCGTGGACGGCGGCGATCCCCCTGCGCGCGGCTCCACCGGCGGTCGTGGGGCAGTTCGCGTCGCTCGGTCACACCACGACGCCCGCGCTGCTCGTCCTCGATCAGGAAGGGCGCGTGCGCTTCACGACGCAGAGTCCGCGCTCGTCCCGCGAAGTGGCCGGACTGCGCCGGATCATCGAAGGACTCACTTGGATCGAGGAACTCTGAATGTCTGTGACGTCTCGCGTATCGCCTCGCGTATCGCCTCGCACGCTGGCCGGAATCATCGTGACCCTCGTCGTCGGGACACCGATCAGCAGCACCGCCGTCCATGCGCAGCGGTCGCCCGTAACCCGTCGGTTCCGCGCGGACTCTTTTTATATCCGGGAGTGGGTGCGCGGCGGAACCAAGGATCCGGATCTCTTGGTCGAACCACGCGCCATCGCCATCACCAACCAGGTGGTCGTCGTCCTCGATGCCGGCACACGCGAAGTGCACGCGTTCGACGTGACGTCGGGTGCGAAACGCTTCGTGCTGAAGGCCACCGGCGAAGGTCCGGGAGAGTTCAGGCAACCCATACAGGTGGCGGCGACCGCGCGACAGGTGGGTGTGCTCGACGCGGCCACCAGTCGGCTCACGGTCTACTCGGACTCCGGACGATTTCTCTGGACGACGCTGGTGCCCGACGGCCCCACGGTGGAGGCGCTGTGTCTCCTGCCTCGTGGGCGCATCCGCGTGAAGTATCTTGGCGCCACACGAGCCATTGCGCTGATCGACAGCAGCGGAACGATCGTGTCTCGCACATCGCTGCCAGTCGGCACGCCGCTGCAGAAGGCATCATCGTTTGCCAACTCGGCCTACATCGCCGATGGCTGTGCGGGCGAATCCATGGCCGTCGCGCCGTTCTTTGGCGGCTCATGGTACAGCATTGCGTCGAATGGCGCCGCCAAGCGATTCCCGTACATCGAAGTGGGCCAGGAAGCGGTGGTGACCACGAAACAGCGTCGGCTCGAGCGCACGAGCAAGCACATCACGACGCAGACCACGATGACCACCGATGTCAGTCCCATTGTGCGCGGTGCCATGCAGCGCGGCGACACGGTCATTATCGAGGCGGGAGCCACCAAAATGCATCCGCATCAACTCCTCGACTACTACCGCGCCAGCGACGGCGCCTATCTCTATTCGCGCCGACTGCCCTTCACGCCCACCGCACTGGCCATCGCGCCGAACGGCCAGCTCGTCGCCGCGTCCATCGGCACGGAAACGTCACTCGTCGTGGCGCTCTCCACCACGCCCCGCACACCGCGCGAGATCGCCAAACAGAAGCCGCGGAAATAGCACGCGGCGTCGGCACCCCCGCGCGACCCTACGCCGCAGCGTTGTCCGCGCCCGTCAGATAGGCGCGCGCATCCGCCACGACCTGCTCCTGCACCTCTGCCAGATGTCCGGTCAGCAATGCCCCCGACGCCTTGGCGTGTCCACCACCACCGTAACGGCGCGCGAACTGCTGCACATCCACCGAGCCGGTGCTGCGAAAGGACACCTTGACCTTCCCGTGCCCGAGGTCGCGGAAGAACATCGCCATGCGCGTGCCCGTGATCGAACGCGGATGTTCCACGATACCATCCAGTTCTTCGCTGGTGATGTCGAAGCGCTCCATCGCACCGGCGGCCACCGCGATATACGACAAACCGATCTCCGGTTCTGCCTGCAACGTGGACAGCGCCTCGCGCAGCAATTGCAGGCGCCCCACGCTTACCTGTGCATAGATGCGCCGGTACATCTCTTCGGGGTTCACGCCAGCCACCAGCAGCGCGGCGGCCATCGAGTGCGCTCGCGGCGATGTGTTACTAAAGCGGAAGCTGCCGGTGTCGGTGAGAATGGCCGCGTACAGCGACTGTGCGACCGCGGGCGTGACCTCGAGCCCCAGCGTGATCGCGATATCGTACACCAACTCGCCGGTGGCACAGGCGGCCGTATCGGATATGGCGAGCTGTCCCACCGGTTCATCGCCGGCCACGTGGTGATCGATCACCGAAATCGGCACCGCGAGCGAACGTACCGTGTCGCCAAGGTGCCCGAGTCGGCGAATATCGTTGATGTCAAGCACGATCAGGGCATCAATGCCGTGGAGAGCGGCGGCCCCGCGCGCGCTGGCCTCCTCGATGTCATCACCGAGGAGGAAGTTGAACATGGCCGGCCACGGCGTGGGATTCACAATACGGGCGTGAATCCCACGCTGCGCCAGCAGGCGTGCCAACGCCGTCTCCGAACCACATCCGTCGCCATCGGAGTTGATATGCGTCGACAACGCCACGGTCATGCCGGGGCGCAGCGTCGCAAACCATGCTTCGATGGCGTCGCGACGTGTCGTCGACGCCGTCAGCACGCCATCAGGCATTAGGCGCCGCTCTCCTTATCTGCCTTGCCGATCTTCGAGTTACGCATGCCGTACACGAAGTACACGGTCATACCGATCGCCGTCCAGACGCCAAGCAGCGTCCAGGTGAGCCCAGGCAGCTGATACATCATGTACATCGTGGCACCGGCGCCCATGATAGGCACGAGCGGCACCCAGGGCGTACGGAACGGACGCTCGAGCTCCGGCGACCGCTTGCGCAGCACGAGCACGCCGATGCACACCGTGGCAAAGGCCGCCAGCGTACCACCCGACACCAGCTCACCGAGCAGGCCGAGCGGGAAGAAGCCGGCAATGACGATCGCAATGAGACCGACGATCCACGTGGACGCCGCCGGCGTCTGATACTTCGGATGCACCTTGGCAAAAATCTTCGGGAGCAGTCCGTCACGCGACATCGTGTAGAAAATGCGCGGCTGGCCCATGAGCATCACCAGCACGACCGACGACAAACCGGCCACGGCGCCGATGTTCACCAGATTCTCGAGCCACTTGAGCTGCGGAACCGCCTCGAGAGCAGCCGACACCGGGTGTGCCACGCCAAGCGACTGGAAAGGCGCGAGTCCGGTCATGACCAACGACATCAGGATGTAGAGCACCGTACAGATCAGCAGCGAGGCAATCATGCCGATCGGCAGGTCGCGCTGCGGATTCTTCGCTTCCTGTGCCGCGGTGGATACGGCGTCGAAGCCGATGTACGAGAAGAACACCACCGGTGCCGCACGCAGCACGCCCGACATGCCGTACTTCGTGCTGCCATCGGCGTTGGTGACCACCTCGGGAATGAACGGATGCCAGTTGTCGGTATTCACGTACATGAAGCCGAATCCGATCACCAGCAGCACAATCACCATCTTGATCGCGACGATGACGTTGTTGAACGACGCCGATTCCTGCACGCCACGCACCAGCAGCATGGTCAGCGCGAGAATGAGCAGGATCGCCGGAAGATTGATCAGACCATCAACCACATTGCCACCCGCCGCCGTGCAGGCATCGCGCGTCGCGAAGGCGATCTTGGTCACGGCATCGGCCAGCACGCCGCCGGTGTCGGTGTTCACGCACGTAAACGCGCGGACCACTTGGTGCCCGTTTTCGACCGTCAGCGGCGCGGAGGCGAAGGCGGCCGGGACATGAATCCCCACCGTATCGAGCATCGCGCTGAAATACCCCGACCAGCCCACCGCCACCGTCGCGGCGGCAAACAGATACTCGAGCACCAGGTTCCAGCCGATGAACCAGGCCACGCCTTCACCCATCGTGGCGTAGCTGTAGGTGTACGCTGAACCGGCGATCGGAATCATCGACGCGAATTCGGCGTAGCACAGTCCCGCGAAGAGGCAGGCAAGGCCGGCCAATACGAAGGAGAGCGAGACGCCGGGTCCGGCGAAGTTGGCCGCCGCGGTGCCGGTAAGGACGAAGATGCCGGCGCCGATGATGGCACCGATGCCCAGCATCGTCAGGTTGAGCGCGCCGAGCGTTCGCTTCAGGCCGCCCTCGGAGCTCGCGGCCTCGGCGCGGAGCGCCGTGATCGATTTCTTGGACCAGATTCCCATCGGTCGGGGGGTGGGGACAGGGTGGGGTCGAACGCGGGTGCCGGCACGGCCGACGCCCGGGGAGGGAACAGCACTGCGGACGGAACGATACGCTGTGGACCGCGGGCGCGTTATAGCGCCGAGGCGGTCCTAGGCAATTCGGTCGGCCCGGAGCAGGCCGGCCGGCCCAAGCACAAACCGGGCGCCGGACGTCAGAGGGAGTAGTTCGGCGCTTCGCGGGTAATGGTCACGTCGTGGGGGTGCGATTCGCGCAAGCCGGCCGTCGTGATGCGGACGAACTCCGCTTCGGTGCGCAGCAGCTCGATCGTGCCGCAGCCCACGTAGCCCATGCCGCTGCGGAGACCGCCAATCATCTGGAAGATCACGTCCCCCACCGCCCCCTTGTACGGCACCCGTCCCTCGATGCCTTCGGGCACCAGCTTCTTGGGGGACATCTCGCCGTCCTGGAAATAGCGGTCAGCCGATCCGTCCTGCATGGCCGACAGCGAACCCATCCCGCGGATCATCTTGAAGCGGCGCCCCTCTAAGAGGAACGACTCCCCCGGACTTTCTTCGGTCCCAGCGAGCATCGAGCCCATCATCACGCTCGAGGCACCGGCGGCGAGCGCCTTCACGATGTCACCCGAATACTTGACGCCACCGTCGGCGATGACCGGCACGTCGCCGGCCCCTTCGACCGCGTCCATGACGGCGGTGAGCTGCGGAACGCCAACCCCGGTGACCACGCGGGTGGTGCAGATCGAGCCCGGTCCGACGCCAACCTTCACGGCATCAACCCCACGCTCCACCAGCGCCGCCGCGCCGGCCCGGGTCGCCACGTTGCCGGCAACCAGCTGCACCTCAGGGAAGGCCTCCCGGACCTTGGCGGTGGCCTGGAG
>NSHR01000066.1 GCA_002737115.1 Gemmatimonadota bacterium
CGTGGACTGATCTCTTTGACGGGACGGTCGAGGAGAACATCAGTGTTGGCCGAGCGCACATTACCCCGCGCGACGTCCGTGACGCGCTCGACGACCTGTCGCTCACCGACGAGATTCAGCAGCTGCCGCAAGGCATTCAAACGGAGATCACGAATGCGGGACGTACGCTGCCTACGCACCTCGCGAGCAAGCTGCTCGTCGCGCAGGGGCTGGTCGGCCGTCCTCGCCTCATCGTGTTCGACGATTACTTCCAGAACCTCGACGCTGCGTCGCGCAATCTCATCATCAAGGTGCTCACCGACCGGAACCGTCCGTGGACCGTCATCACGGTCTCACACGACCCGCAGCTGCTCGCCGCCTTCGACCGCGTCATCGTTCTCGAAAAGGGACGAATCGTCCGTGAGGGGCCGTTCAGCGAGCTGCGTGACGACCCGATGTGCCGCAGTCTGCTGCACGAGACGCCCATGACCACGGGAGCCTGACCGCCATGGCCATGTCCGATCTCGATATCGAGCGCGAACTCAAGCACCTGCCGTTGGAGACCACTGCCCTTCTCGGCGCGGCCAATACCAGTCGCATCGTATCCCGATGGCTGCTGGGCATCCTGATCACGTTGTTCCTCGTGCTCTTCGTGCCGTGGCAACAGAGCGTGCGCGGCGAGGGGACCGTTACCGCGCTGAACCCGGCGGATCGTCCCCAGGAGCTGCCCACACGGATCGATGGCCGCATCGAGCGCTGGTACGTGCAGGAGGGGCAGTACGTGAAGCAGGGAGACAGCATTGTCCGCATCTCCGAGATCAAGGAGGAGTACCTCAATCCGAATGTGCTGTCGCTCACCTCGCAACAGCAGTCGGCAAAGGAATCCGCGATCGGCGAGAAGCAGAACAAGGTCGCCGCGCTCACCACGCTGATCTCGCAGCTCGACGCGCAACGGGACTTCAAGCTGCAGCAGACGGCGAACAAAATCGAACAGTATCGCGCGGAGGTCCGTCAGGTGGCGCTTGAGGACTCGGTGGCGCGCGATCAGCTTCGTCGCCGAGAGCGGCTATTCCGCGACACCCTCGGCCTCGTCTCGGTGAACGAATTGCAGGCGTTTCAGATCCGCGTGCAGTCGACGTCGGCCAAGCTGGTGGAAAAACAACAGATGCTGCTCAGCACGCTGACAGCTCTGTCCAGCGTCCCCGCCGAATACGGCGAGAAGATTTCGAAGGCGCAGTCGGATCGGGCCTCGACGCTGGCCGAAGTGAGCGAAGGGCGTTCCGAGGTGGCCAAGCTGAAGGACAAAGTCGGCTCGCTCGCCATTCGAAACGGGTTCTACCTGATCGAAGCGCCGCAAGATGGCTACGTGGTGCGCGCGACCAAGGCCGGCCAGGGGGAGATCGTGAAAGCAGGGGAGCCGATCATCACGATTCAGCCGGCACGACCGAGCAAGGCGGTCGAGCTGTTCGTGAAACCGATGGACATCGCACTACTGAAGCCGGGGCGGCATGTGCGCATCTTCTTCGACGGCTGGCCGGCCTTGCAGATCTCGGGATGGCCGCAGGTGGCGTCTGGCACGTTCGGGGCGCAGGTCGCGGTCATCGACCAATTCCCGAATCGCTCGGGGCAGTTCCGCGTGCTGTTGGTTCCCGATACCACCCACGATGCCGCATGGCCCGCGCAGCTACGCCTCGGCACCGGTGTGCAGGGGTGGGCCATGCTCGACAACGTGACCGTGGGCTGGGAAATCTGGCGGCAGCTGAACGGCTTCCCACTCTCCATCAATCCGAACGACGCACTGCCGGCCGACGCCGTGGCGGGTGAGAAGAACGCGGGCAAGGGCAAGGCCGAAGGCGGAGGCAAAAAGTGAGACGGCGCGTGCTCGCCGCGCTCGCGCTGTCGCTCAGTGTCGCGGGCGCCCGCACGGCGTCCGCACAAACGGAGCTGGCCAAGCTGGACACGCTCGGCACGCCGTTCACGTTTCCGGCTTTCCTCGACGTCATCCTCGCCAATCATCCGGTGGCCACGCAGGCGCGTCTCGTCGCCGATCAGGCCCGGTCCGATTTGCGCACCGCGTGGGGTGTGTTCGATCCGACGATCACGGCGTCGTGGGATCAAAAGACGTTCGGCGGCACGCAGTACTACAACTACTTCGACGCGGAGCTCAAGATTCCGCTGCCGATCGGCGCGGACGTCACGGTCGCCTTCGATCGTACGATGGGGCGGTACTTCAACCCCGATCGTCGAACGGCCTCGAACGGCACGGTCGACGTGGGTATCTCCATTCCGCTCGGCCAGCGCATCATCACGGATGAACGGCGCAACGCGCTGCAACTGGCGCGCGCCGCGCGTGACGCCGGCGAGGCGGACCGTACCGGCATCGTGAACAAGCTGCTTTTTTCGGCGGCGAAGGACTACGGCGCGTGGTATGAGAGCTGGCGCCGTCGGGTCATCGCGCAGGGCGGCGAGGCGTTGGCCGAGTTTCGGCTGCAAGCGGTGCGACGCCGCGTGTCCAACGGAGAAAGCGCGCCCATCGACACCATCGAAGCGCTGCTGGAATTGCAGCGCCGACAAGTGACCCGATTCGAGACCGAGGCCTCGTTCTATGTGGCCTCGCTCGACGTCACGTCGTACCTGTGGGATGACGCGGGCCGTCCGGTGCCGTTGCCCGGCGACGCCACGCCGGTGCTGGTCGGGCTCGAGTCGGTGGGAATCGACTCCACGCGTCTCGAGGCGCTCCTCGACCTTGCCACCCGCCGCAACCCCGACCTCCTGAAAGTGCAGGCGCGAATCAAGCAGGCGGAGGCGCAGCGGTTGTTCAACACCCAGGCATTACTGCCGCTCGCCGAAGCGAAGCTGGCCGGGCTTGGCAACAGCGACCGCGAACAGTCGTTTTTTGATGGCGAACGGCTCGACAACAACTACAAGGCCGGACTCAGCATCAAGTCGCCCCTGCTCTTTCTCAAGGAAACCGGTCGCTTCGCGTCATCGGGCCAGCGCCTCGAGTTCCAGCGCTTGGAGCGAGATCGCCTGCGGCGCGAGGTCGAATTCGACGCCCGAGCGGCGATCTTCGACCTGTTCAATCTGGAGCGGCTGCGGCAGCGGCAGGTGGAGAACGTGCGCAACGCCAGTCTGCTTCGCGACGCCGAGCAAGTGCGCTACGAAAATGGCGAGAGCACGCTGCTCATCCTGAACCTGCGCGAGCGTCTGGTGCTCGATGAGGCCGTCAAGCTCGCGGCGGTCGAGGCCAAGGTGGCGGGTGCCCGTGCCGGCCTCACGGTCGCGACCGGCGACCGGACGCTGCTGTTGAAGCAGAACTAGGTCGCCAGAGGTGGACAGGGGCGGCCGTCGCGTTTGATTACGCGCATGCCTTCACTGTGCCCAGATGCCTGACCGAAAAGAGTGGGACCTGCCAGACTATGCTGGCGATGCCGACGAGGCCGAAGATGCGCTCGACGACGAGGAGTTTCCCCTCGGCGACGGCGTCGCCGATCTCGTTGGGCAAGTGCACTGCCCCTATTGCGGCGAACCGGTCGAGATCACGCTCGATCCGGGATCCGGGACGCACCAGCAGTACATCGAGGATTGTCAGGTGTGCTGTCGCCCATGGCTCGTGTCCGTGAGCTATGACGATGACGGCACGGCTCACGTGCACGTGGACGCGAACGACGACCACGACGACAATGATGGCTGACCGTTCACTCCTCACTGCCGCCGATTTGCGCCGCCTGGTGCCGGAGGCACTTCGCCGGCCGGCACAGGAAGGTGCGCGCGTGGTCGCGCTGCACTGGCTCACGCAGCTCTGCGACGCGCGCGCCCGGTGGCAGCGGTCATCGATGCCGACGGCCCTCGAGCCCGGTGCGGCTGCCTCCGTGCCCGACGCGGCGTACGGCACAGAGGCGGAGGCCCTGCACCGCGCCCGCGTGGCGCTGCGGCGGCTGCGCGCGGTGCTCCGCGAGCATGAAAGCGCCCTCGACGGCGCGGTCGACCGGCGCACGCTGCGTGCCCTGCGCGCACTCGGCCAGGCGACGAACGCCGTACGTGACGCCGACGTGCACCGCTCTTGGCTCGACGCCGAGATGGAGCGACTCCCTGCCGTCGCCCGCGACGAAGCCCTCCGCCTGCGGGCGATGCTCGACCGTCGGGAGACCCGCTCATCAGCCGCCGTCACGCGCGCGTTCGAGAAGCATCTCGATCCCATCGTTGACCGCCTGCTCGCTCGTCTGTCGACGTACATGCTGCTGCACCGCGTGGGGATGCCGGCCACGACCACCCCGTTTGCGCGGCATCTCGCTACGCGGGTGGAGCGCGCGTCAGCGCGACTGCGCCGCGATCTCGAAAGCGTGACCAGCGTGGACTCGCGCGACGCCATGCACCGGGTGCGTATTCGACTCAAACGGCAACGCGCCATGCTCGCGCCCTTTGCCAAGTCGCGCCCTGCCCTCGGCGCGTGGTACGAGCTCGCCACGCGCGGTCAGGATTTGCTGGGCGCGGTGCGAGACGCCGATTTATTGGCGGAGCGCGCGCTGAAGGCCGAACTACCGGCGCTCCATCAAGCCCTACGTGGCGTGGCCTTGGCGCACTACGAGGCGTTCACGCTCGACTGGTGCGCGCGTATCGACCGCGTGATGGCATCGTGCGAGCTGGCCGTCGTCGAATTGCGACGCGACAGCGCCCCCGCCACGGAATCCGGCATGCCACTTGAGATCGAGCGGAAGTATCTCCTCACACGCGTGCCGCCGGTGGCCGCCGCCGTTCCGCCCGCACTGATCGAACAAGGCTGGCTGCCGGGCACCGCGCTGCGGGAGCGGTTGCGTCGCGCCACCTACCCCGACGGGACCGTGGTATGCTGGCGCAACGTAAAGCTCGGGCCGGCGCAGGCCCGCGTCGAAATTGACGAGCGCACCAGCCCCGAGCTGTTCGACGCCATGTGGCCCCTCACTTCTGCGGCGCGTGTGCGCAAGCAGCGGCATGTCGTGCGTGAGGCCGCCTACGCGTGGGAGATCGATGTCTTTCTCGACCGCGATCTTGTGGTTGCCGAAGTGGAGCTGTCCGGGCTCGACGACCGACCGGCACTTCCTGACTGGCTCGCTCCGTACGTTGAGCGCGACGTCACGGGGGAGCCTGCGTACTTCAACGCGGTGCTCGCGCGCGACGAACTTGGCATTACCCGCAACGACCTTAGTTGATGACAACGACCGCCCGCGATTATCTCGTAAATCGTTTCCAAACCGATGCCGTCGTGCTGCGCGAGCGCGTGGCGCTTCTGGCGCGTGGCACGAAGGTTCCCGGACCCGATGCGGCCACCTCGAGCCGAATGGCCGACGCGTGCGACGAGGTCGTGGCCATGTTGCTGGCGATCGCCAGCCACGGTGACGCCAGTGTCGAACTCGATGCGATCATGGCGTTGGTGCCACTGCTCGAACATCGCGCGACCGAACAGCAGTCGAATCCGGCCATTCGCTCGGTATACGCTGGTGCCGCCACCCGCATCCGTGAAGTTCGGTTGGCCGAAGCACAGTCCTCGCCGGCGCACGGTGACGTCGATGACGTCAATGACGTCGACGTCGATGATACCGACGACGATGTCGATGATGACGTGATCGCGTTCGACGAGGATGACGACATTACGGCCGCCACATAGCGGATGCGCAGCGACGACGACCAGCCGTCTCCACCTGGCAAAGTACGCCTCGATAAGTGGCTCTGGGCGGCGCGGTTCTTTAAGACTCGGGCGTTGGCGGCCGAAGCCATTGATGGTGGCAAGGTCGACGTGAACGGAGATCGGGCGAAGCGCGCGAAATCGGTGCAAGCGGGTGACGAGATTCGCCTGCGGCAGGGCCCACTCGAATGGCAACTTCGCGTGAAGGATGTCGCCGAGCGCCGAGGGTCCGCTGAGATCGCCCAGCGCTTGTACGAGGAAGTGGCCGACGGCAAGAAGAAACGCGAGGCCGCGCAGGAGCAGCTCCGACAGATGCCGATGGGGTTTGCGTTCGGCGACAGTAAGCCAGGCAAGCGAGACCGGCGGGCCATTCGTCGACTCAAAGGCGATGATTGAGCGGGGCCCTGTGGGCGACCTTCGGACCGTGCGCGGCGAAGGTTACTCGCTCGACCTCAGCTGCCTCATTAACGTGTCCGTCACACCGAGCGCCCGCGCGACGATCTCCTCGATCGATTCGCCGGGCGCTCGCTGCAGAATGGGTACCGGTGGCCCCAGCGTCGCCGGTTGCGCGTCGACCAGCTCACGCGCGACGTCCGCATCGTGGCCGTCATCACCCACGATGATGGCCGCCGTGCTCCCGTCCCCCAGCGCTTTAGCAAGTTCCGCCTGTCGGCTGGCGAGGCGCACGACCACCCCTGCCTCACGCAGATGCGCCTCGCACTGCAGGCGAAACGGTCGATCGGTGGCGTACACCACTATTCGGGGTGACGACATCGCGAGCGCCTAGAGGGCGGCGATCGCCGAGATTTCGACGAGGATGCCTCGCAAGGACGCCCCCACGACGGCGCGCGCCGGGTACGGCGGTGAGAACACCGTGCGGTACACGCGATCGAACGTGCCCCAATCGTTGTCATCGGCCAGATACACCGTGATGCTGACTACATTGGCCAGCGTGGCGCCGGCGGCGATCAAAATGCGCTCCATGTTGGCCAACGTGAGGCGCGTCTGTGCCTCGAGGTCCCCGGCGACGATCTCCCCGGTGGCCTGATCGCGCGGCGTCTGCCCGGACACAAACATCAAGCTCCCGATATTTGCGGTGCGCACGCCGGGCGAGTAGGCTCCCGCAGGGGCCGGCAGGTTGGGCAGCACGACCGGAGTCCACGGACGATCGGACGGTGCGTCAGCGTGTGGCATTTTCTACTGTCTCGATAAAGGGGGAACGCGATGACAACGTATCTCGAACAGCTCGAGACACCGGTACCGATCGTCGACATGGATCGGCTCGCGTTCAATTTGGACCGAATGGCGGCATACGCCACCCTGCACGGGCTCCGGCTTCGACCGCACGTCAAAACCCATAAGTCGCCGCGCATCGCGGCTGAGCAGCTGCGCCTGGGGGCGATCGGGATGACCTGCGCCACGCTGCGCGAGGCCGAAGTGATGGCGGAGGTGTGCGACGATATTCTCGTCGCTTTTCCGCCGGTCGGCGCGGCGCGGCTGGAACGGCTGGCCCGATTACCGCGGAACGTGCGCGTCACCATCGCGGCGGACGACGCCCATGCGCTCGACGCCCTCAACGTGGCCGCCCGTTTGGGGCAGCGACAGTTCGAGGTGCTGGTCGAAGCGGATCTCGGCATGCACCGTGTCGGCGTGTCGTCACCCGAACGCGCGGTCGCGATCGCACAACACATCGACCGCTCGTCGGCGCTGAATTTCGCCGGATTGATGTTTTATCCTGGACATATTCGCGAGTCGGTGGGCGAACAGAGCGCCGCCCTCGCACAACTCGGCGCGGACATCGGCACTTATGTCACGGCGCTCGAGGCCGCGGGACTTCCGCCACGGATCGTGAGCGGTGGCTCGACGCCGGCGGCGTGGCGCATGCACGAGGTCCCCGGCGTGAACGAAGTACGCCCGGGCACCTACGTCTACAACGACCGCACCACCGCCCTGATGGGTGCCTGCGACTGGGAGGACTGCGCACTCACCGTGCTGGCCACGGTGGTGAGTGTCGCGGTGCAAGGACAAGCGGTGATCGATGCCGGCACCAAAGCGCTCGGACGCGAGCCGCTTCGCGCGGAGGGGGATGGCTATGGCGCGCTCCTCGATCACCCCGACGTCGTGGTGTCGCGGATGTCCGAAGAGCATGGCATCCTGGATCTCTCGAAAACGACGTGGCGTCCGCGTCTCGGTGATCAGGTGCGCGTCGTCCCGAACCACGTGTGTATCGTCGTGCACCTGTTCGACGAGATCATCGGCGTGCGCGGGCATGCGGTGGAAACGCGCTGGCCGGTGGAAGCTCGCGGCCGTGGACCAGCGCTCGACGAACTCGCTGAGGGGCCGTCGCGGCCACGCGCGGTGTAACGCGCGGTGTAACGGATCGCTACGCGCGCGCGATCGGCCCGGTCCGTCCGCGCGAGAGCTTCACCAGATCCATCGGCGCCAACGACAGCTCGAGTCCGCGCCGACCCGCGCTCACGTACACGCGCTCGAACGCGAGTGCACTCGCATCGATCACCACTGGCAGTGGCTTCTTCTGGCCAAGTGGACTGATGCCACCCAACACGTAGCCGGTGGCCCGTTCTGCCGCCGCCGGGTCGGCCATGCGTACGCGTCGGGCACCGACGGCAGCGGCCAGCGCCTTGAGGTCGAGCATCATGAGCACGGGCACCACGGCGCACACCAGACCCACGCCTTCCGCGTCGGCCACTAGCGTTTTGAACACCGTGGCAGGCTCGAGCTGCAAGAGGTCCACGGCTTCGCGTCCGTACGACTCGGCGGCCGGATCGTGCTCATAGGAGAGCACGTCGTGCGCGATCTTGGCCTTTCGCACAAACAGGATGGCGGGCGTCATTCCTCAAGATTGCTGCTAACTTGCGTCAGGGCCACCGCTTTCCCCAGACATGACCACTCTTTCGCCACGCCGCATTCTGCTGGTCGACGCCGACGCGTTCTTCGTGGCCGTGGCACGCCAGGAAGATCCGGAGGGCGCCGGCCAGGCGACGTTACTGATTGTAGGCGGGCGGCCCGGCTCACGCGGCGTGGTGTGCAGTGCGTCCTACGAGTGCCGCGCGTACGGGGTGCGCTCAGCGATGCCGATCGCGCGCGCGCTCAAGCTGTGCCCGCAGGCCACCTGCGTACCGGTGCCCCGGGGTGCCTGCAGTGCGCGCAGCAAGGAGATCCAGCAAGTACTGGCCACCTTTGCGCCGATTGTTCAAGCGTCGAGCATCGACGAGTGGTACTGCGACATGGGCGGTACCGAAGCGCTGTACGGTCATGAATCGCTCGAGGCCACGGCCCATCGTATTCGGGACGCCGTCTTCGCCGCCACCGGACTCACGGTATCGATCGGCGCCGGCACGTCCCGGCTGGTCGCCAAGATGGCGGTCGAACTGGCCAAACCGAAACCCGGCACCGGCGCCACCGGCGTGCGCTGCGTTCCCCCCGGTAGCGAAGCCGATTTTCTGGCCCCGTTCCGACTGGCCGACCTGCCGATGGTCGGCCCCAGATTCTCGGCGACGCTGGAGCGGATGGGGCTCGACACCATCGCCGACGCGCAGCAGTGGAAGGTGTCCGATCTGCAGTCCCGCCTTGGGGAGCGCGCCGGTGCCTGGCTGCACGACCGCGTACGGGGGATCGATGACAGCGTGGTGACCCCCCGCGAGGCACAGAAGCAGGTGAGCCGAGAGGAGACCTTCGGGCGCGACCTGCACGACGACGACCTCATCGAGCGCGAACTGCTCCGGTTGGCGGTCCGCGTCAGCACCGACCTTCGTCGCCAGGGGCTTCGGGCGAGAACGGTGACCGTGAAGCTCAAGGACGCCGACTTCAAAACGCGCTCGGCCCAGCGTACCCTCGCCCACCCGATCGAGTCCGAGAAATCGGTGATCACGGCCGCGAGAGTGCTGTACCGGGCGCTGCGCGGTAAGCGGCGGGTTGGCGTACGCCTGCTCGGCATTGGCCTCTCGCACTTTGACGACGACGTCGCCGCCGCCGGGACGGGCCCCGCCGTGCAACTGGGCTTCTTCGCGGCCCCGCCCGCCCCTCCGACCGAGGGGGAACCGGTCGAAAATGCCAAGGACCGGGCGCTGACCCGGGCCCTGGACCGGATCCGTGACCGTTATGGGCGCACCGCCATCATTCCGGCCCGCCTCGTCGACCAGGCGGGCGATACGGGGCCGAGGGTGGAAGAATGACGCGGCCTTGTGTACCTTCCGTCCGCTGAAGTTTGAATTCGTCGCCGTTTGCGCTTTCCTGTCGGGGTGTCTTCATGAGTGTCGTGTACGATCCGAACAAGCTGGGCTGGACTGCTGCCGCCGTAACCACGGTCGCCACGTTGGGGCTGCTGTTCACCGCCTACACGATCCACAACAATACGTATCGGCATCCGCGCGACCCGATGAACTTCCAGGTCTATCACGCGGAAGACAACGCGAAGCACAGCGCCGCCGCGAGCCACGACGCCGCTCCGGCCACCGAAGGCGCCGCGGCTGCGCCCGCGGCCGAAGCCAAGCACTAAGCGGCTTCTGCGCTTGCCCAAACGAAACAGCACCGCGGCCCCTCGGGACCGCGGTGCTGTTTTTTTGGGCACCGTGCTATCGCGGCACCGTGAACCAGAACTCGCTGCCCTTGCCCAGCTCACTGTCGACGCCAATCTCGCCACCGTGCGCGTCGATGATGCCCTTCGCGATGAACAACCCGAGTCCCGCCCCCGCGCGAAGCAGGCGCGGCGCCTGCCAGTGACGCTCAAACAGTCGCGGGACGTCTCCGGGGGACACACCGGGACCGGTGTCGCGCACGCCGATCCGCACACTGTCTTCGTGACGCTCGGCGGTGAGGACGATCTCCCCCCCGTGCGGCGTGAAGCGCACGGCGTTGCCGAGCAGGTTGGACAGGACCTGCGCCAGTCGATGGCGGTCGGCCTGCACCGGTGGAAGCTGCTCGTCGATACGCCGCACGAACCGCAGCACGGCGTCTTTCATGACGGGCTCGAACATGTCGGCCAATTCCTTCACCAGGTCGGAGAGCAGCACCGGCTGACGCTCGACCCACAGTCGGGAACTGGCTATGCGCGAGACGTCCTGTAGATCCTGAATCAACCCGTCGGCCTGCCGGGCGGCGCCGCGAATCGCTTCGACATCGTCACGCTCCATCAGCGGCCGCTCGTCGCCGGGCTCACGGCTCAGCACCTCCCCGGTCAACATCACGATCGCATTCACCCGATTGCGCAGGTCATGCGACACGATCGCCAGCATGTCGTCGCGGTCGCGCACGGCGCGTCGCGATTCCTGGTCCAGTCGCGCGTTCTCGAGGGCGAGCGCTGCGTGCGAATGCTTGTCAGCCATACCACGAGAATAGCCTGTCGGGCCAGTATCGTTCCAGCATGGGGCCCAGACTAGCCTCGCTGTGCTGCGAGGAGGGCGCGACGGAGATCGCGGTCGAGAGGCGGGGCTCAGACACGAGCGTCTTGACGAACATGAAGTGGGTGTGAGGTTGCCTTGAAGATCGACACCCCCACCCACGAGTTGAGTGCCCGTTCTGGCACCGTCACACAGCGGGCCTTCGTGTCACGTGCTAGAACTCGTCGTCGGCGAAGGCCATGATCGGTGCGGAGCCCGACTGAATGGCGGCCAATAACGCGGCCGCTTCTGGCAGCAGTCGCCCGAAGTAGAAACGCGCCGTTTTGAGCTTGGCCTCGAGGAATCGCGTGTCACCCTTCCCCGCCGCCAGCTGCTGCTTCGCCACGGTCGCCATGCGCAGCCACTGCCAACCCACCGCGACGTATCCCATCAGGTGCAGATATTCGGTGGCCGCCGCCCCAACTTCATCGGGATTCGCAAAGCCCTTCTCGGCTAGTAGCATCGTCGCCTTCTGCAGCTGGTACAACGACCCGCCCAGCGCCGTGGCGAAGTCCTCGAGTCCGTCCACCGGCGCCGCGGCGTCGACGTCGCTCTTCACCAACTCGAAGAAGCGACGCACCAAGCGCCCGCCTTCCATCGGCAGCTTGCGACCCACGAGGTCGAGTGCCTGCACCGCATTGGTGCCTTCGTAGATCTGCGCGATGCGCGCGTCGCGCACGTACTGCTCGATGCCGTACTCCTTGATATACCCGTGCCCGCCGAGCGTCTGCAACGCGATGTTGGTGTGGTCAAACCCTTTGTCGGTGAAAAACGCCTTGATCACGGGTGTCATCAGCGCCACGAGATCTGCGGCCGCTTCACGCGCGGCGGGGTCGGCATGGCGATGCTCGAGGTCGATACGAATACCAACCCAGTACGCCAGCGACCGCATGCCTTCGTTGAACGCCTTGATGCGCAGTAAGCCTTTGCGCACATCGGGATGCACCAGAATGGAATCCGCCGGCCCCGACGGGTTCTTGGGGCCCGTGAGGGACCGTCCCTGCAAACGGTCCTTCGCATACGACAACGCGTTCTGATACGCGACTTCCGCCAGCCCCAATCCCTGCAGCCCCACCGCCAAGCGCGCACCGTTCATCATGACGAACATCGCGCGCATGCCTTTGTGCGGTTCACCCACCATCCAGCCGGTCGCGTCCTCGAAGTTGAGCACGCAGGTGGCCGACGCCTTGATGCCCATCTTGTGCTCGATCGATCCCACCGTAACGCCGTTGCGCGCGCCCGGCGTGCCGTCGGCGTTGGGCAGATACTTGGGCACCAGAAACAGCGAGATGCCCTTCGTGCCGCCCGGTGCGTCGGGAAGTTTGGCAAGCACGAGGTGCACGATGTTCTCAGTGAGGTCGTGATCGCCGGCGGAGATGAAAATCTTTGTGCCCGTGATCGTGTACGCCCCGCCGTCGGCCGGAATCGCCTTTGTGCTGATGATGCCAAGATCAGTGCCGGCGTGCGCTTCGGTGAGGCACATCGTGCCGCCCCAGGTCCCATCAATCAGCTTGGGCAGGAAGCGCTCCTTGAGCTCGTCCGATCCGTGGCTCAGCAGGGCGCTCACCGCACCGTGCGTGAGTCCGGGGTACATACTGAACGACAAGTTCGAGGAGCAGAGCATCTCCTCCATCACGAAGCGCACCGACTCGGGCAGCCCCTGTCCGCCATACTTCGCATCAGCCGACACGCCGGTCCAGCCACCCGCCGCGTACTGTGTGTACGCCTCCTTGAAACCGCGGGGCGTGCGTACCTGGCCATTCTCGTAAAGCACCCCTTCCGTGTCACCGCTCTGATTGATCGGGAAGAGCACCTCCTCGCAGATCTTGGCGCCCTCGACGAGCACGGCATCGATCAGGTCGGGCGTGGCGTCCTCGAACCCCGGGAGCGCCGCCAACTGCGCAACATCATGCACGTCCTGCAGCAGAAAGCGGATATCGTCGAGTGGGGCCTTATAGGCGGGCATGGACGGGCGTCCTCCGGGCGGGAAAACAGCGAGGGCTATGGGCTCAATTGGAAGCTGTGACGGAACCGGAGCACCGGCAAGCCCCAATTGCGACGCCACCGTCATGTTTTGAAGCAGCGGGTCCTTCCGTATACCCTTCTGGAGCTTTTTCTACGCGGCACGCGTAGGAGCTACAGACCCCGATCGCCGATTCCTCTCGAGTCCGGATAATGATGAAGCAGTTTCTGACCGCCATCGCCGCCAACCTGCTCACGATCGCGATCTGCGTGGTGGGCGGCCTTCTGCTCATCGTTGGCATCGCCGCGTCGGCCGGGTCGAACGAGCCGGTGAAGGTCCCCGAAGGCTCGGTGCTCGTGATCGATCTGGAGCACGATTTTTCCGATCGCCCGGCGGAAACACCACAGGGATCCTTTCTCGACGATGCGCTTTCCGGTGGGCGCGGCGACGCCCTCCCGCTGCGCGCGGCGACGATCGCCCTCAAGGCCGCCGCCGATGACGACCGCATCAGCGGTATTCTTCTCCGCGGCACAATTTCCGCCGACGGCTATGCCTCGGGCTTCGCCGCCCTGCGCGAGCTACGGGCTGCGATCGCCAGCTTCCGACAGTCGAAGAAGCCGGTGCATGCCTATCTCGTGAATCCGGACTCGCGCGACTACTATGTGGCCTCGGCCGCGAGCGTGATCACCATCGATCCGTTCGGATCACTCGCCATGCCGGGCCTCGCCTCCGAGCA
>NSHR01000067.1 GCA_002737115.1 Gemmatimonadota bacterium
CTCGCTCCCCAAGGGCGCAGCGCCGGGCGGGTGTCCAGCGCGCTCGTCGACGCCTCCTCGCGATACTTGCGTCGCCTCGACCGGATGTTCGCTGTGACGATTGTCGCCTCCGCGTACTCGGCCACGGAGCTGTCGCGCGTCGGTATCGACCGCGTTGCCCACGTACCGCTGGGGGTGGATCTTGAGTGCTTTACGCCGTCGCGCCGTGCGTACGCCAGCGACACACGCGACCGCTTCGGTCTGCCCCATGGCCCGTTGGCGGCGTTCGTGGGTCGGTTCGCGGGCGAGAAGGAACTCGAGGTAGTGCTCGACGGATGGGCCGAGGTCGAGCGACGTTCCGGTGCGCGATTGGCGCTGGTTGGCGCCGGACCGATGGAGGCGCGACTGCGCGCCCACCCGTACGGCCCTCGCGTGACCTTCGTCCCGTTTGTGTCCGATCGCGACGCGCTGGCGGATTTGTTGGCGGCGCTGGATGTGTACATCGCGGCCGGACCGATCGAAACGTTTGGACTGTCGGCGATCGAAGCGATGGCCAGCGGAACGCCGGTGCTTACCGTGAGTGAAGGCGCGGTCGTGGAACGGGTGCAGGAGAGCGGTGCCGGCCTCGTGTATGCACGGCGGCAGCCGGCGTCGTTGGCCGAAGAGGCGATCAAGCTTTTCCAGCAGGATCTGGTGTCGCTTGGCGCCCGCGGGCGGGCCTACGCTGAAGCGGAGCACAGCTGGATCACGGTCTTCGACCGGCTCTTCGCGGTGTACCGCTCGGTGCTGGGGCGTTAGCGCATGGTCTCGTTCGTCTCGACGCCGCCGCACACGGTGAGCGCCGAAGGCCTTCGGCTGGCGCTCTTCACCGACACCTATGCGCCGCAAGTGAACGGGGTCGCGCGGACGCTTGAGCGGCTCGCGGCCGCCGTCGAAGCGCGTGGCGGCGCGGTGCGGGTGTTTACGGCCCACGACCCGGAGGCGTCGAGCGCTGCCGGCGTGGGTCGGTTTCCGAGCCGCGCCTTCTGGGCGTATCCGCAGGTGCGGCTGGCCTGGCCACGGCAGCGTGTGGTGCGTGCCGCGCTCGAGGCGTACGCCCCGACGAACGTCCACGCGGCGACGGAGTTTGGGGTCGGACTGGCGGGTCGTCGAGCGGCGCGTGACCTGGGGATTCCGTTCGTCTCGTCGTATCACACCAGCTTCGCGGCATACGCCGAGCACTATGGACTCGGAGCGTTGGCTCGACCGGGCTGGCACTTCATGCGCTGGTTTCACAACGGCGGGCTGCGGACCTACTGTCCGACGCAGGCGATCGTCGACGAAGTGAATGCCCGCGGCTTCGAGCGCACCGCCGTGTGGTCGCGTGGTGTCGATAGCACGCGCTTCTCGCCGTCGTATCGCTCGGAGGCGCTCCGCGCGCGTCTCGGTGTGGCCGATGACACGCTGGTGCTGTCGTACGTTGGCCGACTCGCGGCGGAGAAGGGGCTGGACGTGGCCCTCGAGGCGCTGGCGCTGGTCGAGCAGGCCCGTCCCGGGCAGGTGCGATTTCTGGTGGTGGGCGACGGACCGTATGAGCAGGAGGTCCGGGCACGGGCGCCTCGTGGCACCGTGCTCACGGGGAAGCTACAGGGCACGGCCTTGAGCGAGGCCTTCGCGAGCGGGGATGTGTTCCTCTTCCCCAGTACGACCGACACCTTTGGTAACGTGATGCTTGAAGCCATGGCGTCGGGGCTGCCCGTGATCGGCGCTGACGTGGGGCCGACCCGTGAGCAATTGCAGTCGGGGGGCGGCTGGCTGGCCGCGCCCGGCGACGCTGCGGCATTTGCCGCCGCCATCATCGCCTTGATCGACGATCGGTCGCGGGTGCGTGAGGCCGCCATCCGCGCGCTGGCGATCGCGGCGACGAAAACGTGGGATGCCGTGTGGGACACGCTCGTTGCCGACTATCTCCGGTTGCACCGACCCGCGTTGCGCTAAGCAGGCACGACGGCGTACATAAGTGACAGAGGCTGCGGCTGGCTAGCCGGGTCCGCTCTCACTTTTGACGCTCCTCATGCGAATCTCGACGATACACGGGCGGCGCCACGCGCTCGGCGTGACCCTGACTGCGGCGCTCGTGGCGGGGGCCTGTGCGGCGCCGCTCAAGTTGGCGCACGACGATTCTGAGGTCGTCTTGACGCGCCAACTGCTCGTCGCGCCGAACCCGTCGCAGCCGGGCAGCTTTGGGGTGAAGACGCTGTATTACGGCAGCGGCACCGACAAGCAGCGCGCCGTCTATCGCGACTCGGTGACATTGAAGACGGCGGTCGTGAACGGCGCTAAGTTCGCCGCGGCACCCGATCCGAAGCAGGCCAAGATCCGCAAGAACTATTGGGGATTCGACTTCACCAAGCTGCCGGTGAATGGGCGCGTGTGGTATCCCGACGCGCCGGGGCCGTTTCCGCTCGTGCTCGTGGTGCACGGCAACCACGACATGAAGCAGTTTTCTGATCCGGGCTACCAGTATCTCGGTGAGCTTCTCGCATCGCGCGGCTATGTCGTCGCATCGGTCGACGAAAACTTCCTCAACGGCAATATCCGCGGCGAGAACGATGCACGCGGATGGATGCTGCTCAAGCATTTGCAGTCGTGGAAGCGCTTCAACGATTCCACCGGCTCGCCGTTGCAGGGCAAGGTGGACATGCACAACATCGCGCTGATGGGGCACTCGCGCGGCGGGGAAGCGGTCACGGTGGCGGGCGCCTTCAACCGCCTGGCGTACTATCCCGACGACGCCACGGTGAAGTTCGACTTCAATTTCGACATCAAGTCACTCGTGGCGATTGCGCCGGTAGACGGGCAGTACCGCCCCGCCGACAAGCCGACGCCGGTCGCGAACTACAACTACTTCTTGATTCACGGGTCGCACGACGGCGACGTGTCGACGTTCAACGGCCTGGCGCAGTACGAGCGGATCCGCTTCACCGACGGCAAGCCCTGGTTCAAGTCGGCGGTATTCGTGTACCGGGCCAATCACGGTCAGTGGAACACGACGTGGGGTAGTCTCGACGGTGGACCGCGCAGCGCGCGGTCGCTCGATACGCGCGGTCTCATTTCGCAGGCCGATCAGCGCAAGTTCGCTGAGGTGTACATCTCGGCGTTTCTCGATGCAACGTTGCGCGGGAAGAGCGAGTATCTGCCGATGTTCCGCGATCATCGCGTGGTCGGTCAGTGGTTGCCCAAAACGATGTACACCACGCGCTTTCAGGAGAGCGCGTTTCGCACCGCCGCTGACTTCGAGGAAGACGTGGACGTGACCTCCGGCTCGGTGCCGGGTGTGGCGTTCTCGAGTGACTCGGTGGCGGTGTGGAAGGAGTCGCCGGTCCCGTTCCGCTCGCGCGGGTCCACGCAGGCGCACAGCGCGGTCACGATCGGCTGGAATAACCGCATCGCCGGCGACGACACGACGAAGCTGGGGACGGCGGCGTCGTTCGCCATGCAGGTCAGCGATTCGCTGCGCAGCGCGTGGAACGTGGGCGCAGCATCGTCGCTGGTGTTCTCGCTGTCGCCGACCGACGCCAAGCCCGGTCCCCGTGCGGCGGCGCGTGACACCACGAAGAAGTCCGACTCGTTGTCGAAGAGCGCGCCCAAGAAGGCCGCGCCGAAGAAACCGAAGACGAAGAACGCAAAGCCCGACACGGTGCCGATCGATCTCTCGATCGAGGTGACCGACGCCGGCGGCCGATCGGCGACGGTGCCGTTGTCGGCGTACGGCGTGGTGCGTCGTCCTCTGGAATCGTATGTGTATCGTCGCGCCGGCCGCGATAAGCAACGGTTCGCCAGCGTGTCCGAGATCGTCCTACAAACGTACGCGATTCCGCTCGCTGATTTCTCCCGCGCCGCGCCGGGGTTCGATCCCGCCCGTATCACGCGCGTGCGGTGGCGCTTCGACCGCAGCATCGCCGGCACCATTCTTCTCGACAACATCGGCTTCTCCAACATGCGTTCCGAGTTCACGGCACACACGATCGGAGCGGCGCGATGAACCGCTCCTGCATGCTGCTTCGCCGAGGCGCGCTGGTGGCGGCGATGGTCACGGGCACCGTCGCGACGAGGGCACAGGCGCAATCATCGGCGCCAGACCAACGTGAGCGCTATGCGCCGCTCATCCTCAAGCTGCCGGCCACGGCGCGCGTGTTGTCGCTGGGTGGTGCGCAGGTGGCGTTGCGCGATGTCGATGCCGTGTTCGGCAATCCTGCGCTGGTCGGGACCGGTACCGGCTTGGCGTTCAGTGCGGAGCGCTACGAAAGCGGGGCCACCGCGGGACAATTTGCCAGTAGCTCCACCATTGGGCCGCTGGGCATCGGGGTCGGTGTGCAGCTGCTCGACGCGGGCCCGCGCTACGGCCTGTTTCCGGCGGAGAGTGAGGTACTTACCCGAGCGAGTGCCGTCGGTACTACGAGTCTGGCGGCAAGCGTTGCGGCCTCGCTCACGTGGAAACAGATACGCTGGGGCGTGGCCGCCACGTACGCCGAAGAGCGCGTCACGGATGATCGCGCGGGTGGTGTCGCGTTCGACATCGGCGCCTCGAAGTCAGTGTCGGTGCTGGGTAGCACGGTCGGGGTGGCGGTGCAGCATCTGGGGCCACGTCTCGACGTGGCCGGCCGCCGCGAGGCGCTGCCCGCGCAACTCGCGATCGGGATCACGACGGCTCCGAAGGGGGTCGGGAAATGGGTCGACGTGGGCGGCGCGGCGGAGCTCGACGTGCGTCGGGATGGCGAGCTGTTTCCCCGCGGTGGGGTGGAGATCAGCTACTCGCCGATCGAGGGTGTGACCTTCACGGGTCGCGCCGGTGGACGCCGCCCGCAATTGCGTGAGGAGCGACCGGTCACGGCGGGCGGCGGGTTCACGGTGGATCGCTTCACGCTGGACTACGGGTGGGAGACGCTGCGCGAGGGGGCAGGGCATCGCCTCACGATCCGGCTGCGATAAGTCGTATTCGCGTGCCACGCCCCTGTTCGTGCGGGGCGACATTTCGCTAAATTGCGGCGCTGGCCCGCTTCGCGGCGGGTCGGCGCTCCGGTAGCTCAGTTGGTAGAGCAGTGGCCTTTTAAGCCATAGGTCGTGGGTTCGAGTCCCACCCGGGGCACTCGCTGGTCACCCAGCTATCTTTGGGCATGCGCGTTCGCCTCATCATTTCCGCGGCGTTGGGCTTCCTCGCCGCCGGCCTGTCTCTCCCGCCGCAGGCCCGGGCCCAGCTCGGGCTCCCCGCGCGGGCGCCGAGCGCCGATAGTGCGCCATCGAGCGTGTCGCCGGCCTCGCCGCGGGGCGCCCTGCAGTCGTTCCTGCGGCTCGCCGAGGCCAGTGACTGGGAGGGCGCCGCCGTGTACCTGTCGATTCCCGCGGCGGATCGTGATCGCGCCGCACCGCTCGCGCGTCGTCTCCAGACCATTCTCGAGCAACGCCTCGCGATTGACGTGCGCACGGTATCCGGCGCCGTTGCCGGTGATACCACGGATGGTGACGTCGGTGGAGACCGAATCGGTGTGATCACATCGGCCAACGGCCGCGAGGATCCGGTCCGGATGGTGTGGCTGTCGGCGCCATCGTCGGGCGGGCCGGTGCGGTGGGTGTTCTCCCAGGCCACAGTGGGGCACATCGACGAATGGTTCGACAATCTCGGCGCGCCGTGGCTGCGCGAGCGGCTCCCGCAAACGCTCATGCGCGACGGTCCGCTCAACGTGTACTACTGGCAATGGATCGGGCTGGCGTTGGCGATTCCCGTGGTGCTGTTGCTCGCCTGGGGACTCGGTGCCGTGCTGCGTAATCTGCTGGGACGCATCGCGCGTCGTACCGTGACCGACTGGGACGATCTGCTGCTCGATCACCTGCGCGGACCGTTTCGACTGTGGGCGGCGTCGTTGGCGATCGGGCCGCTACTCTCGCTGCTCGAACTGAATGCGCGCGTGGACGGCTTCTTCACGTCGCTCACGCGCGGCCTCGTGCTGCTGGCGATCTTCTGGGGGCTGCTGCGCATCATCCGGCTCGTGCAGGATCGCGTGGCCACCACCGCGTGGGCCGCCGACGAGGGCACCCAAGCGCGCACGTTGGTGCCATTGCTGGGTAACTTCCTGCGCGTCACGTTGGCGATTGTGGCGTCGCTGGTCGCGTTGGCGCAGTTCGGGTATCCGGTCGGCACCCTGCTGGCCGGTCTCGGGATCGGTGGTATTGCCGTGGCCTTGGCGGCGCAAAAGACGGTGGAGCATCTGTTCGGCAGCGTGTCACTCGCCTCCGACAAGGTGTTCCGTGTGGGCGACTGGGTGCGGGTGGGCGCGTCGGAAGGCGCGGTGGAGCGCATCGGGTTGCGCTCCACGAGTATCCGCACCGTCGATCGCACGGTGGTGCGCATTCCCAACGGGCGTTTGGCCGACGAGCGCATCGAGACGTTCGGCGAGCGCGATCGCATTCTGCTGCGCACCGACATCGACCTCACCTACACCACCACACCGGAGCAGCTCGATTGCATCCGTGATGCGCTCGAGGCGGCGTTGCGCGCACACCCGATGGTGTTCGCCGATGTCGTGCGCGTTCACGTGGTGGGCTTCACCGATTCGGCGATCCGCATCAACGTCGTGTCGTGGTTTCTCACCACTGACTGGCAGGAATTTCTGCGGATCCGTCACGATATGCTGATCACGTTCATGCGGATCATTCGTGACAACGGATCGAGCTTCGCGTGCCCGACGCGCACCGTGTACCACGTGCAGGCGGGCGGCACGACGCCGGTGCTGCGTCTCGACGCGAGCGCACCGGCGACTGATGCATAGCGTATGGGCGTCGTGATGACGGCACCACTCGGAGTGTCGCTGCTGCTCGCGCTGGCACAAGGCGACATGATCCAGGCGCCGCCGCCGCTGGTGGCTACCGAACTGGCTGCCACCCTGCTGCAGGGGGCGATTACCGTCGGACTCGCGGCGCTCTGCGCGCATTTATACGTGCGCTATCGCCGACCGTGGTTCGGCTGGTTTGCGGTGGCGTGGAGCGTCTATGTCGCGCGGCTACTCTGTATTCTGAGCTTTCTGCTCACGGGTGAGCGGGTATGGCTGTACTGGCATCAGGTCACCACCGGCTGGACGGCGCTCGTGCTGCTCTGGTCGGCGATCATGTTCCTGCGACAACCCAAGGCGCGTCCGGCGTATCTGCTGCTGGCGCTGTTCCCCGCGCTCTGGTCGTACGTCGCGATCTATCAGCTCGATAATTTCCTGTGGGCCGCGCTGCCCGCGGTGTTGTTCCTGAGCGGCGCAACGATGTGGACCGGGTGGGTGTTCTGGCGTCACCATCGCATTGCGCAGTCCACCGGCGCGCGCCTGCTCGCCATCTCGTTCTTCCTGTGGGGACTGCACCACCTCGACTATCCGTTCCTGCGGGCGCAGGGCGCGTGGACGCCGTGGGGATATTACCTCGACATCTCGTTCGAATTGCTGGTCGGGTTCGGACTGGTATTGTTGGTGCTCGATGATCTCGGACGCGGCGTGCGCGCCCTGTCGGCGCTCTCGGGCGACTTGCAACGTCGCGATCGCACCACCGATCCGCTCGATGCCCTATTGTCACGCCCGCTCGCTTTGCCTGGCGTGCGTGGCACGGCGATGTACCTGTTCGGTGCGGACGGTGCTGAGAGCGCCGCGGCCGCTGACATGCTGGACGGTGTGCTGACGGCGTGGGGTGACGACGAACGGGCGCCCCACACTGTCGACGACGTCACACCGGCCGCTGCCGAGCCGGGAACTCGCGGACGATTCGTGCGCGGTGCGGGCTCCTGTGCGTCGTGGGAGAACTCGCACCCCGAGAAAGCGGTGCTCGATGCGCTCACGCGGATGCGGATCTCACGGCGCCCGCAGGTCGTCGCGGCCGAAGGGCGGCAGCCGTTCATTGCGGCCCTGCCGGTGGGAACGGGCACGCATTTGGTTGGCGCGCTGGTGATGGCGGGAGATGTCCGCAATCCGTTTACGGCGCTCGATGACGACTTCCTGCTCACGCTCGGACAGCAAGTGGGGGCGGCGCTCGAGCAGTCGGCCCTCGATGGCCAGCTGGCCACCCGCACGGCGGCGCTCGAGCAGCTCTCGGCGCGCATGGTGCGGCAGCATGAGGACGAACGCCGCCGTCTGTCGCGTGAGTTGCACGATGAAACGGCGCAGGTGTTCTCGGCCGTGAAGATGCAGCTCGAGGCCTTGCGCCCGCTGGTGGTCGAGGGGGCCACGCCGCGTCTCGATCGTCTGCTGTCGCTGGTCGACACCGGCATCGCCAGCATTCGGCAGGTGACCAGCGATCTACGCCCGACGCTGCTCGATGATCTGGGGCTGCGGCCCGCGCTGCATTCGCTGGTCACCGATTTCACCGAGCGCAGCGGTATTCGCGCCACGTTCAGTGCGCCGGCCGTGTTCCCGCCGCTGCATCCCGACGCCGATCTCGCGCTGTTTCGGGCCCTGCAGGAGGCGCTGTCCAACGTGGTGCGCCACGCGCAGGCCACGCACGTCGACGTGCTCGCGGCAGTGGACGGCCACGGCCTGGTGCTGCGTGTACGTGACGACGGCAAAGGATTCCCCGTCGGCCGCAATGGCCGTATTCGTGATGCCGAGCATCGCATGGGAATCACCGGCATGCGCGAGCGGATCTTCGCCATTGGTGGCGACGTCGTGATCGCCAATCAGACCACGGGCGCCGAAGTACGCATTAGTGCGCCGCGTGCCGATCTCGAACGTTCACCGACGCCGCCTCCCCTCGCCAAGACGCTCTCGTGAAGCCGCCCAATGACGCTGCGCCCGAGCCGACGCGTATCCGCGTGCTGATCGCCGACGATCACGCGCTCGTCCGCGAAGGATTGCGCTACGTGCTCGATGCCGACCCGGGGATCGAAGTGGTGGCCGAAGCGGCCAACGGTCGCATCGCGGTGGAGCTGGCGCAAGAGTACGTGCCCGATGTCGTCGTGCTCGATATTACCATGCCAGAGGAAACCGGCTTGCATGCGGCCGCCCGCCTTCGCGCGCTCTTGCCGTCGGTGCGTATTCTCCTACTCAGTATGCATGATCAGAGCGAGTACGTGCGCGAAGGCATGCGCATTGGCACGCATGGGTATCTGCTGAAAGATTCTGCGGGGGAAGAACTGCGCGCCGCTATTCACGCGGTCCACGCGGGCGGCACGTTCTTCAGTCCTGCGGTGGTGAAGCGTCTCACCGCGACGGAGGCAGCGTCCGTGTCGGCGCCGCAGCTGCAGGTCGAGCAGCTGACGCCCCGGGAACGCGATGTGTTGGGCGGCGTGGCGCGGGGTCTCACCAACAAAGCGATCGCGGCCGAGCTGGGCATCAGTCGCCGCACCGTCGAGGCGCATCGCGAAAGTCTGATGCGAAAGCTCGAGATTCACAGCGTCGCCGGCCTCACGCGCCTCGCGCTGGAAGCCGGCTTGGTGGCCGACGCGTGACATCCCCGTGTCCATTTAGTGATCGTTCTGTCGGCACTCCGTCACGCGCGATGACGACTGTCTTTCACCATGAGCCCATGGCTGATTCGACTCGACGCGCGTGACCGCGCCTTGTTTTCCCGCCTCGCCCTGACGTCCACGACGGCGCGTTCGCGTCGCCGATTCTGGACCTCCCTGACGCACCTCGGCGGCGCCCGCGCCAGTATCGGTCTCGCCTTCGCGCAGGCGCTGGCGCCCGGTGGTTCGTTCGCGCTCGCGTGGCGCACGCTGTGCTTGCTCGGGCTGTCGCATGTGGTGGTTCAGCTGATCAAGCGCACGGTGGGACGCCCCAGGCCGTCCGCGAAGGAATCGACCGCCGCACTGGTGCTTATCCCGGATCGTTTCTCCTTTCCGTCCGGACACGCCTGTGCGGCCATGGCCATCGCGGTCGGCGTCGCGAGTGCGACCCCGGTGCTGACAGTGCCGCTGCTCTGTGTGGCACTACTCGTCGGGTTCTCCCGCGTCATGCTGGGGGTACACTATCCCGGCGATGTGCTGGTGGGGCAGGCGATCGCGTTGGTGGCGGCGTACCCGGTGCTGCGGTAGCAACTGTCAGCTGCTTAGGGGGCAGGGAGGAGGGTGCTAGGATGGAGCAGGAGGGAGAGCATCGCCGTGAGCAATTGGTGGCCACCCCTTCGCTCCAGTTCTCGTTAGGTTCCCCGCGTGAAACCTCCTTCTCATTTCGTCTCGGTCGTGGTGCTGCTTGTGACCGGAGCGTGCGGCCGTGCCGGACAGGCCGCCTCGGCGACCGCACCGACCCCCATCGCTGCCCAACCCACGCCGATGGTTGCCCTGGTGACCGCGCCCGTCCCGACGACGGATCGCGCCACACCGGATGAAGTCGTCCGCACGGTCGTGGCCGTCTTCGGCGACAGTGCGGTGCTCAATCCCGTCGACTCCGCCAGGGCGGCCGATAACCCGATCTGGGACATCGACGTGCGCTCGTATGAAACGCACGATCGGGTCGAACACTACGTGGGACTCTTTTCGAACAGCGGCAAGGAACGTTTTTTGGCACGACTGTCGCGAGGGACGCGCTACGAGCCGATGATCCGGGCCAAGCTGCGGGCCAGCGGGATGCCCGAAGACCTCACCTATCTCGCGCTGATTGAGAGTGGCTACGATCCGCATGCGTACTCGCGCGCGGCGGCCGTGGGCATGTGGCAGTTCATGAGCGGCACCGCCCGCGCTGTCGGCCTACGCGTGGACTGGTGGATGGACGAACGTCGTGACCCGGCGCGCTCCACCGACGGCGCCATCCGGTTTCTCCGCGATCTGCAGAAGCAGTTTGGTTCGCTGTATCTGGCCGCGGCGGCCTACAACGGCGGCCCGGGCCGTGTGGCCCGCGGTCTCACGCGATTTGCCAGTGAGCTGGATGGGGCCGATGGCGAGGATCGCTTCTTTGCGTTGGCCGAGCAGGATTACCTGCGCGCCGAGACCAAGAACTACGTCCCGCAGATCATTGCCGCCGCGCTGGTGGCCAAAATGCCGGCCCGCTACGGGCTCGTGATCGACTCGCTGCCCCTGTACGGATATGACTCTGTGCTGGTCACGCCCGGCACGAGCCTCGCGCACCTGGTGACGGCCAGCGGCGCCACGAAGGCCGAGGTGCGCGATCTCAACCCGGCAATTCTGCGGGGCATCACCCCGCCCGACGCCAGCATCTGGGCGCGCATACCGGTCGGCTTGGCCGATCGTACGCGTCTGGCCCTCGACAGCCTTCCCGAAGGGGACCGCCGCGGCTATCGCACGGCGTCGGTGAGCGGCAGCACCACCACGCCGGCCGGTTTTGCCGATCGACACGGGGTCACGCTGAAGCAGCTTCGCTGGTTCAACCCGACCATCAAGACCACCAAGAAGGGACGTCTGCTCTCCGGTCAGTCACTGCGGATCCCGAGCGACGTCGCGATCGCCTTCGCACGCGAAATCCCCGATCCCCGGATCGAGCGGTACGGCGGCTCGTCGTCGACCACCCTCACGGCGCGCGGCATCCACGTGGTGAAGCGCGGCGAGTCGCTGGGCGCGATTGCCAAGCGCTACGGCACCACCGTGGCCCGGCTCAAGTCGCTCAACGGGATCACGGGCTCCCGCGTGATCGCCGGCCAGACGCTGCGGGTACGGAGCAGCACGGCCACGGCATCGAGCACGTCGTCAGCGAAGAAGGCGAGTGCCAAGAAGTCGACGGTGAAGAAGACGTCCGGACCCCCAAAAAAGACGGCGTCCTCCAAGAAGAAGACGCCGCCGAAAAAATAGGAATCCGTACCCGGTACTCCGCGATGATCAGTCCAGAATGCCGCGGCCTCGGTAGCCCTTCGTGACGATGCTTTCGTACCCGTTGGCCGGGCTCATGCCCATGCTGAGCGACTTCTGCACCGCCACCGGACCTCGGTTGTAAATCAGCAGCGCCAGCTTGAGATCGCCCTTTTGTTCGCGGATGAGGGCGCGCAGGTAGCGGAGGCCGATCCGCAGGTTCACATCCGGGTCGAGCAATTGCTCCCGGGTGACGTTGGGTTCGAACACGCGCGCGGTGCCGAGCATCAGCTGCGTGAGGCCCAAGGCCCCGGCCGAGCTCACGGCCCGCGGGTAGAAGACACTTTCCACGCGAACTAGGCGGAAGGCCAGTTCCGGCTCAATGCCAGCGGTCGTGGCCGCGTCATAGATGCGGCGGGCAAGGTCCGGCTTGATGCGGTACTTCGCGCTGTAGGTATAGATGCGATGCAGGCGGCTAAGCGACTCACGACGCTCGCCCTCCTTGGCATCGTGCCCGAAGGGCAGGGGCAAGGCCGTGGTGACGGCCTTCGAGCGCTTGAGCACGGCAGCGGCCGGACGCCAGAGCGGCTGGATCGGCAGGCTCCCGGACGTAGCGGCGGCCGGCGCGGCGGCCGTCATCCCGGCGAAGGGGTTCGCTGGGGCCAGCACACGCGTGGGGGCATCCGGGGTCACCATCACGGCGGCCGTAAACACGACCGCGGCCGCCACGAACACATTGGTCAATCGACGCTTTGCCTGACGATGATGCATCCGTCGCCTACGAGCCACCGCGTCGCGGTTTGGTACTTTATCGGTCGAATCGGTCATAACACCTCTCGATCAGCAGGACACTCACGGACCGCTGGTGAAGTCCCCCTTCGTGCCGCCGCGCTTTTCGCGCAGCACGATCTCGGAGATCACCATCGTCCGGTCGATTGCCTTCGCCATGTCGTAAATCGTCAATAACGCCACGGAGACTGCCGTCAACGCTTCCATCTCCACCCCGGTCTGAGCGGTGGTTCTCACGAATCCCTCGACCCGCAGGCCCGGCAGGGACTCATCAATGGTAACCCGGACATCGATCCCCGACAAAGGGAGCGGGTGACAGAGGGGGATGAGGTCGGCGGTCCGCTTGGCGGCCTGGATGCCGGCTAGCCGTGCAACCGGAATCACATCGCCTTTCTTTAACGTGTTTTCCTTAATGGCTTTAAGTGTGCTCATCTTAACTAAAATTGAGCCACTGGCCAGCGCCGAGCGAACCGAAATTGGCTTCTCGGCAACATCCACCATGGTGAAATTTCCTGCGGCATCCAGGTGCGAAAACTCGCGCCCGGGCACTTCTGGCTTGCTTGGAATCACGGGCGAAGGGTCCGATGGAGGGAGGAGAGCAGCGAGGCACTCAGCAGCTGCGGGCTCACATTGCCCTGCGCTTTGGCCTTCGCGAATTCAACATGGACGACCGCCGATGCGGTGCGTCGCGCGTCGGCGTCATGTCCGATATCGACCATCTGTTTGGCTCGGGCATGCAAGAGATGCGTCAAGGCCTCGAGGGTATCGGTGAACGAACCGCGCGCGCCCGCGACCCCCTGCCGCGCCGCGGCTTTGATCCGTTCCGCGGTGCCGTCCGGCGTGGACGGCTGCAAGGCGGCGTCGAGAATGCGACGGGCGGCCGAGAACGCCGCCGCCATCGATTCGCCCGCGAACAGCTCGCCGGGCGCGCCGTTCATGCGCGCCAGCGCTTCGTCGCGCGGCACGCGGGCCAGCTTGCGCTCCACCACGGCGTCATCAAGAAACGCCTCGGTCTCCCGGCGACTGAGTGTCGGGACGCGAATGGCGACCACGCGCGACTTGATCGTGGGCAGGAGGTTGCCCGGTTCGCTGGTGGTCAGAATGATCGTCGTGCCCGGCGGCGGCTCCTCCAGCAGCTTCAGGAACGCATTGGCCGCCTGGTCGGCGCCTTCCTGCGACACCATGCGTTCCG
>NSHR01000068.1 GCA_002737115.1 Gemmatimonadota bacterium
GAACGGTGGCGTCGGCGATGGACGGTCCGATGCCGTCGCCGGGGATGAGCGTTACGGGAATTGCCATACCCGGAAAGATCGTCGGTCGCGCGCGGGGAATGAAGTTGCGCGCCGGAATGCCTGCCTCTGGACCACGGACCGTCCAAACTGTCGTACGCCCTGTCCCATTTTCCCGGATTTCCCAGCGGTCTTCATTGACACAGGCAGGTACGAGAGCGTACACCGTATACTATGTCCTCTCCCAAGCCTGCTTCTGGCCTGCTCAAACAGGTCCCGTGGATCGCCGTCGCCGTGCTCGGCGCTGGCGCCATCGCCACCGTCGCCCTGAACAAGGGTGAGTCGATCAGCGCCGCGTGGTTGCTCACCGCGGCGGTCTGCACCTACCTCATCGCCTACCGGTTCTACAGCCGGATCATCGCGGCGGACATCTTCGGCCTCGATGCGACCCGGTCGACGCCCGCCGAGCGCCTCGATGATGGTCGGGACTACGTGCCGACCAACAAGTGGATCGTGTTCGGCCACCATTTCGCGGCCATCGCCGGCCCCGGCCCGCTGGTCGGACCCACGCTGGCGGCCCAGTTCGGCTTCCTCCCCGGCGCCCTCTGGATTTTGGTGGGTGTCGTGCTGGGCGGCGCGGTGCAGGACTTCGTGATCCTCTGCGCATCGATCCGCCGCGATGGCAAATCGCTGGGCCAGATGGCCAAGGAAGAGATCGGCACGGTGGCCGGCGCCACGGCGCTCGTCTCCATTCTCGGCATCATGATCATCCTGATCTCGGTGCTGGCGCTGGTCGTGGTGAACGCGCTGCGCGACAGCCCGTGGGGCACGGTCACGATCGGCTTGTCGATTCCGATCGCCATGCTGATGGGGATCTATCTGCGCTGGATCCGTCCCGGTCGCGTGCTGGAAGCGACGGCGGGCGGACTGGTGCTGTTGTTCCTCTCGTTGTACGCCGGCAAGTGGGTATCGGAGTCGGCCACGTGGGCGCCGGTGTTCACGCTCAGCGGCGTGACGCTGTCGCTGTCGATCATGGTGTACGGCTTCTTTGCCTCGGTGCTTCCGGTGTGGATGCTGCTGGCGCCCCGTGACTATCTGTCGGCGTTCGTCAAGATCGGCGTGGTGCTGGCACTCGGTGTCGGTATCATCGTGGTGATGCCGGACATGGAGATGCCAGCGGTTACGAAGTTCATTGACGGCACGGGCCCGGTGTTCTCCGGCAAGCTCTTTCCGTTCGTGTTCGTGACCATTGCGTGCGGTGCGATTTCCGGCTTCCACGCGTTGATCTCGTCGGGCACCACGCCGAAGCTGCTGCGTCGTGAACCGGATGCCCGCCTGATCGGTTACGGCTCGATGCTGACCGAATCGCTGGTGGCCACGATGGCGCTAATTGCGGCCTGCGTGCTCACCCCAGGCATCTACTTTGCGATCAACTCACCGGCGGCCGTGATCGGAACAACCGCCATGAGTGCGGCCGACACGATCAACGGCTGGGCGTTGTTCAAGACGATCTCCGCCGCTGATCTCGAGACACTGGCCCGCCAGGTTGGCGAGAACTCGTTGCTCTCCCGCACGGGCGGCGCGCCCAGTCTGGCGGTCGGCATGGCGCATCTGTTCTCGCGGGCCTTAGGCGGCGAAGCGGCCATGTCGCTCTGGTATCACTTCGCGATCATGTTCGAAGCGCTGTTCATCCTGACCACGCTCGATGCCGGCACGCGCGTTGGCCGCTTCATGCTGCAGGATCTACTCGGTCAGGTGTACAAGCCGCTGGGCCGCGTGTCCTGGTATCCCGCCGTGGTGCTCTGCTCCGCCCTGTTCGTCTCGATGTGGGGATACTTCCTGTACCAGGGCGTCACCGATCCACTGGGCGGCATCAACTCGCTCTGGCCGCTGTTCGGTATCTCGAATCAGCTGCTGGCCACGGTTGCGCTGTGCGTCGGCACGACGGTGATCGTGAAGATGGGCAAGGCGAAGTACGCATTCGTCACCATCATCCCGCTGGTGTGGCTAGTCATCGTCACCTCGACGGCCGGCCTGCTCAAGATCTTCTCCAGCGATCCGAAGCTCGGCTTCCTGTCGCACGCGCGATTGATCGAAGGGCAGATTGCGGCCGGCACGCTGCCGGCGAACATCAAGACGCTCGAGGCCGCGCAGCGCATGATCTTTAACGATCGTCTCGACGCGGCCGTGGCCGCCTTCTTCCTTGTGTCGGTGGTGGTGATTCTGACCGCGTCGATCATCGAGTGGGTCAAGGTGATGACCGGCAGTCAGGCACCGGTGTCGAGCGAGACGCCGTACGTGCGCACGCAGCTCGTGGACGCGTAAGCGACGAACGACGGGTGCACCGGGACAGGGGGCGACGGCAGATGCCGTTGCCCCCTGCTTCGTGAGCGGGCATGGGCAGAAATCTGGCTCTCGCAAAAAGGCGGGTCACGAACGACCTTACGAACAGGCCGCGAGCCGACCGACCCGAGGTCGAACGCTCACACCCTCTCCGAGCCAGCATGCCAGAGGTCACTCTCGTGTCACCCCAGCGCCTCACTTCGTCAACGTCATGACACAGGCAGCGAACACCACGCCGTGGAAAGTCACGATGCGTCGTTGGATCGCGACGGTGCATCGGATCATCGGCGCGCCGGATTACGAGACGTATCTGGCCCATATGCAACGCAAGCATCCGGGCTGTACGCCGCTGGACGCCCGCGCGTTTGAGCAGCAGCGCCTCGTGGACCGGTACAAGCAGCCCGGCTCGCGCTGCTGCTGAGCACGGGGCGCTAGGCGTCCGGTGTGGTCGGCTATGCGTCGGCGCACACGGTGTCACCCACCACTTCAGAGGCCGGGGCACTTGGACTCGTGGTGAAGAACAGCGCGCGATGCGACGCCGCGGGATGCGTGCGCAAATACCGATCACGCCACCGCGAGGCAAAGCGCTCGGCGTCGCTCACCGGCACCATCGCCCACACACTCCCGCCGAATCCCGCGCCGAAGGCGCTGGCCGCGTGCGCGCCAAGTTCGCGCGCATAGCGCGCGAGATGCAACGTTTCGGCAACCTGATTCTCGAGCGCCCGCTCGGCACCGCCTTGTGAACGATCGACCAGCGACCCGAACTGCGGCACGTCGCCGCTGGCCAGCGCATCGGCCGCGTGCGGCACGATCACGAATGTCTCGTCGAAGAACTGCTCGAGTCGCGCGATGAGATGATTGGCGGTGAACTCGTGGTCGGCACCGGCCCGCGCCGCATCGACCAGCATCGATGGCATCTGCGTGACCGGGCCATGGGACGCCGCCTCGAAGGCCTCGCGCAGTGTGCGAGCCGGCGTGTGGGCGCGTGCGCCGCCGTGGAGGTTCCACGCATCCACTAGCCGATGGGCCGTGCGCGCCGCGCGATTGTAGCGCTCCTTGGCCGCACCGGTTTTCGCCGCCACGACGCCGCTCACGCCGATCACGAACGCATACTCCGACGGCCAAGGCACCGAGCGCTCGTACGTGACCGGCGCCCAGCGGAACATCTCGAGGCATTCCGGTTCACTGCACAGAATGGCCGTCTGATCCTGCGCGCCCCCCAGCGTCCCCACCCCGCGCTCGCCGGCCAACAAACCGAAGTCAGTGCCGTTCTCCAGGGCGCCGATATAGCCGGCCAACGCCGCGCGATCGGTGATCGTGGTGCGCCACGCCGGCAGCGCGGCCAGCTCCGACAACGCGGAGAACGCGAGCGTGAGGCCGACCGTGAGCGCACTCGAACTCGAGACCCCGGCGGCCGGTGGCAGATTGCTCGCCAAGGCGATGTCGGCCCCGTGTACGGCGCTTCCGAAGTTCGCGATGAGGCGCCGAAGGACCGTGCGCGGGTACACCGCCCACGGCAACGCACTGCGGACCGGCGCATCGAAGGCAATCGACACCGTCTCACGGCGCCGCGCATCGCGCAGCACCGCCACGCGATCGTCACGCCGACGAGCCACCAGCACGATACCGCGCTCCACCGTGCAGAGCAGCGAGCGGCCGCCGGCATAGTCCACATGCTTGCCCAGCACTTCGATGCGCCCGGGCAGGATCCACACCCGACGGCCGTCCGACGGCACGTGGGCGTCATCGAGCGCCTGATGTGCGTCGCGGAGCAGCACGCGGTAGGCATTCGCCGCCAGCGGCGAGAAGCCGACACCGTCGAACGGACGACGCACGAAGAGTTCGCTTAGCGGCGGGAAGGCGTCGGGCGTCACGGGTGCGGATCGACCGACGAGAGCCGCTCCACGACGCGGGCAATGTCGGTGCGACGTGAGAGATCGAGCACCGGCGCGCTGATTTGTACCGCGCGTACCGGCACCCCTTCACGCAGGGCGAGCCCGACCGCCTCCGGCAACTCAAACTCACCGCGCACCGATATGGGCACGCGACGGCAGGCATCCACGATGGCCGGCGTGACCGCCCAGAGGTTCATACCGACCCACTGCGCCGATGCGCTCGTGAGATCGACCGCGTCGCCCGGCTTTTCGATGATGCCGCGCAACCAGCCATCTTCGCCGACATCGAGCACCGCAAAGGCACGTACCCGCTCGGCGTCGATGTTGCCGTCGCGCACGAGGGCGTCACGATCGAATGCCACCACGCCAGCGCTGTCGTCGGCCGCGAGGGCGCGAATGGCGTCGACCGGGTAGTAGTTGTCGGCATTCAACACGAGGAACGGCGCATCACCGAGCGCATCGGCAGCCACGGTAACCGCGTTGGCGGTGCCGATCGGCGCCGGCTGCACCGCGAAGCGCAGGCGCACGCGATGGGGCGGCGCCTCGACCGTAAAGTACTGTCGCACCGCGTCATGACTGGGGCCGATCACGAGCAGAACGTCGGTGATGCCCGCGTCGGCCAAGGCCGAGAGGACATAATCGAGAAAGGGACGCTTGATCGGAATCATCCCTTTCACACCGGCGTCGGCGGCCGCCACCTGTGAGGCCTCGAGGGTTGCCGTCTCGTCGCGGCGACGCATCCGACTCCCGAGGCCTCCCGCCATGATGACGGCCGAACGGATCATTTCGTGCTGGGTCCCTGCGGCGCGGTGGACGTCTGCCATGCACCACGGGTGAAGTCAGGGAACTTCACCGGCGCGCTCCCCTTCTTGATGGACTGCTCACACAGTGCGTACGGCACGCTCCACGCGGCGGCGTCGTACACATCGAAATCCGGAGCGAGCCCTTCGCGCATGCACTGCACGAGACGGTACGCCATGATGAAGTCCATCCCACCGTGTCCGCCATTCTTGCGCGCCATTTCGCCCACAGCGGTCCAGAGCGGATGCTCGTACTTGCCCTTGAACTCGGCCAGCGGCGTCCACTTCTCACCACCAGCTGCGCCGTCGATGTACAGACGAGCGGGGTAGTCGTTGAAGATCGCCTTCGAGCCCTGCAGGTTGTTCAGCCGCGAGTACGGCCGCGGATTGACCACGTCGTGCTGCAGCAGGATCGTGCGTCCCTTCGCGGTCTTGATCATCGACGTGTTCATGTCGCCTGCCTTGTAGCGCTCGTTCCACTTTGCGCTGTCCTTCGGCTCCTTCTGCTCGCGCCATTCGGTGAGGCCGGCCTCGGGCGACGACATCGACACGACGTACTCGAACTTGTCGCCGCGATGAATGCCGAGGTACTGCGCCACGGGTCCGAGCCCATGCGTCGGATAGAAGTTCGTGTCGCGTTCCGTGTGCGGAATACGACGCCACAGTCCTTCGTCCTTGTTCTCGAACAGGATCGCGCGGAGATCGTGCAGGTACGCCGCCTCGGCATGCAACAGCGTGCCGAAGACGCCTTCACGCACCATGCGGAGGACCGTGAGCTCACTGTTACCGTAGCAGCAGTTCTCCATTAGCAGGCAGTGCCGCTTCATCTTCTCGGACGTGTCCACCAGCTCCCAGCACTGATCGACCGACAGCGCGATGGGCACTTCACTACCGGCGTGCTTCCCGGCGCGCATCGCGGCCAGCACGACGGGCGTATGCCACGGCCACGGGGTCGCCGTGTACACGAAGTCGATATCGTCGCGCTGCACCAGCCGTTCGAAGTCGCGCTCGCCGTTGGTGTACAGCGCGGGGGCCTTGCGTCCGGCTTTCACCACCCGGTCGGCGGCGCGCTGCGCCTTCTCTGGCACGATATCGGCCAGCGCCGTGATTTCCACGCCTTCGATGGCAAGCAGTTCGCTCAGCACGGAACTCCCTCGCAATCCGGTGCCCACGATCGCGATGCGCACCGTGGCATGCTTCTCGAACGGCACGCCCATCATGCTGCCGTTGCCGGCCAGCCTCGGTGGAGTGAGATCCACGCGCCAGTCGTCGGTACTCGCAAGGAGGCGCGCCGGCGCGCCGGTCACCGCTGCCGCCGCCAGCGCGGCGGCCGCACCGCTCAACAAGTCTCGGCGCGACACGCTCCGCGATTCGCTACGCGATTCGCCGTGGCGGAGATCGTTCGTTTCGTCGGTCATGAATCCACCCGGATGTGGGCGTCATCGCCCAGGTTCATGCTGCCTTTTACGCCCCATACCACGACACGGTCGCCGAGGAACGCGTCATGCAGCTGCGCATGCTCCACGGTCGTGTTCGCGCCGATCACGGCGTTGGCCACCGATGAGTGACGCACCGTGCTGCCCGCACCGAGGGACACGTTCGGCCCCACGGTCGCATGCTCAATGGTGCAGCCGTCTTCGATATACACCGGTTCGACGATCGTCGCGCCTTCACCCAGCGTAACGGGGCGACGGGCCCGTCCCTTCTCGAGCATCGTACGGTTGGTATCGAGGAGCGTCTCGAGCTGGCCGGCGTCGTACCACCCGTCGACATCCACGACTTTAATCTTGGCGCCGTGATCGATCATGTACTGAAAGGCATCCGTGAGATACCACTCACCCTTGTTGGGCGCGGTGGTGAGCACATGGTCGATGCCTTCGTACAACAGCTTCCAATTCTTGATGTAGTACAGGCCGATGTTGGCGCGCTTGGAGATCGGCTCTTTCGGCTTTTCGACGATCTTCGTCATGTGGCCATGTACGTCGGTGACCACGACGCCGAAGCGCTGGTAGTCCTCGACTTCCTTGGTCCAGATAATGCCGTCGTCGTCGCTGTCCTTGATAATGGTCAGGTCGGCATCGAAAATCGTATCGACGAAGATGATCAGCAGGGGCTGATCAGCGAACGGCTTCGCCAGCGCCACGGCGCCTGCGGTGCCGTCCTGCACCGCCTGTTCGATGAACACACTCGGGATGTCATACGTCGTGCGCGCATACGCTTCGACTTTGTCCTTGAGGTGTCCGGTGATGTACACCACCTGCTCCACGTCGCCGAGCTTGAGCACGTCGTCCATGACGTAGCTCATGACCGGGCGGCCGGCGACCTTCAGCATCGGTTTCGGCGTGACATGCGTGTGCGGACGAAGGCGCGTGCCTTTCCCGGCGAGGGGGATGATGACCTTCATGTCGAATTCGGTCCCGAGTGGGGGGGGTGAGTCGGGCGCGGCTGCAGATCGACGCAAGATGGAGAACGGCGCCGTCCTCGGGGAGGGGCGGCGCCGTACGAAGTGCTGCGGAGTCAGGGCAGATCAGCCCGTGAGGAGTGGCCAGCGCGTCAGGGGGCGCTGGTGCCCTCACGGCCGTACCGATCCTTGAGCCTGACGATGTCATCTATTTCCGGCGTGCTGGCTTCCAGCACATCACAATCGGTAATGGCTTCCATGTAGTGGATCGTGCCCGGCGTGATCCGGAACGACTGACCGGCGGTAAGCGGCTGGTCCTGCAGCTCGGCTTCCCCCGGCAGCTGCACCCAGTACTTCATTTCGCCCTGCAGCAGATAGACCGTTTCGTCCTTCCGCTCGTGGTACTGCACGGACAAGGCCTGTCCGGCCGTGATGTGCAGGATCTTGCCCACGTACCGATCGGTATGTGCCCAGATCGTCTCGTGCCCCCACGGTTTCGGCACATGCCGGACTTCGACGCGACCACTCATGCAACGCTCCTGAATCGTAGACGAGACCGGCCTTCGGCTCCATTGGTTGGAACCGCCCAAGTGTTGGTCGACCAGCCGGGTGCTTCATGGATGGGATGACCGGCCGGATTTGAATCGGGGGAGCGCACGGCAGTGCACTCCCCCTTTCCTTCACGCAACGCGCTGGACAAGATCACACGCGAGAGGCACCCATGCGACGACGCAACAGGGCGAGCTTCCGACGCAGCGAGCCGTCCATCACCGTGTCGCCGATGCGGACCACCACACCGCCAAGGATGCTCGGATCGACGGCGAGGTGCGGCACCACCGTCTTGCCAACAATGGCGGACAGGCGCTTGCCGATCTCGTCGCGCTCCTCGTTACCCGTTTCACGTGCCACGGTGACGCGGGCGTGCACGATACCAGCTGAGGCGTCGAGCAGCGTGTCATACTCGTTGGCGACGATCGGGATGAGCAGCTGCCGGCGGTTCTTCACCAACTGTAGCAGGAAGCGCAGGAACAGGCGTGGCACACGATCGCCGAGCGCCTTGGTGAGTACTGCCGCCTTTTGGTCGGCCGCGATGCGCGGCGACTCAAGAAAGCGAAAGAGCGTGATGTCGGTTTCGATCGCGTTGGCGATCTGCCGGAGCATCGTGCCCCACCCCGTGGGATCCTCGACTTTGCGCGCGAGGGTCAGCAGCGCCTCGGCGTAGTTCCGGGCGACCGATTCGCCCTGCACGCCGGCCGGCATCAGCGCGTACCCTTCGCGCCGTCGAGCGACGCCAGGAAGTTCTCAACGATCTTGCGGTTGCCGGCCGAATCGAGGTTCTGCTCGATCACGCGCGACGCACCCGCGATGGCGAGGTCGATCGCTTCGGTGCGCAGGGCGGCAATGGCCGCTGCCTTCTCACCCTCGATCGCACGACGCGCCTGCTCGATCATCTCTTCCTGCTGCGACTTCGTGAGCGCGAGGAGATCGGTGCGCATCTTTTCGGCCGTGGCGCGGCTGTCGGCAACGATCTGCTGCGCGTCGGTGCGGGCGGTTTCGAGATGGGCCTTCTGCTGCGCGAGCAGCGACTCGGCCGCGGCACGATCGCGCTTGGCGCCTTCGATCGCGTCTTCGAGCGCCTTTTCACGTGCCTCGACGGCCGCGAAGATGGGCTTGAAGGCGAACTTTGAAAGGACGACGAGCAGCAGGACGAAGATGACCAGCGTCCAGGCCATCACGCCGAGATTCGGGTCGAGCAAATTCGGCGGGCCACCTTCGGCGGCTTCCGACGCAAAAGCCGGAGACGCGGTGACGGCAAGCAGGGCAGCGAGCGCGCCGATACGGCGAGCGGAAAGAGCGAGCATGGAGAGGTCCACGAGAAGAAAGAGAGTGCGGCGGGGCGCCCGGATGGACGCCCCACGCGCGAACACGTTAGAACGTGATCTTGCCCTGGATTTGGAAGCCGATCACGACGCCGAACAGCGCGGCGCCTTCAATGAGCGCGGCGAAAATGAGCGCGGCGGTCTGGATACGACCCGCAGCTTCTGGCTGACGCGCCATGCCCTCAACGGCCGAACCACCGATGCGGCCAATGCCCATGCCGGCGCCGATCACGGCACCACCGGCCGCAATGCCGGCGCCGATCATAGCAAGGCCCTTCGAATCCTGAACAACGGGCGCGACTGCCTGGAGGAGACCCATGATTTCCATCGTAACACTCCGAAAATAATCGTTGAGAAATGCACTCCCGACAGCGGTATCAGACACCGCGCTTCCCGTCAGCGGGCCGAAGCCCAACGGGAATCACCGATCGCTCGATCGGCTACGTCTCTCGAAGGCGGTGGGAGGAACCGTCACGAGAGTCCCCATACTTTCTAGTGGTGCGCTTCGCGGATCTGACCGATGAACACACACGCCAGCAGCGTGAAGATGAAGGCCTGTAGGAAGCTCACGAACAGTTCGAGCATGCTGATGGCCGTCGCCATGAGAACCGGTACGCCGGCCAGCGCCCACGATTGGAACGCGAAGATGAGGCCGACGAGCGCGAGGAATACGATGTGTCCGGCGGTCATATTCGCAAACAACCGGATCGTGAGCGCGAACGGCTTGGAGATCTTGCCCACCATTTCGACGGGCGACATGACGAAGAACATCACGACGCGCACGACGATCGGCAGCTCCTTGTTCCAGTAAAAGAGCGTATTCAGGTAGCCGAGGCCATTGGCGCGGATGCCCGCGATTTCCACGACGATGGCCGTGATGATCGCCAGCGTGGCGGTCACGGCGATGTTGCCGGTGGCCGTCGAGCCGTACGGGATCATCCCGAACAGATTGCAGGTGAGGATAAAGAAGAACAGCGTGAGCGCGAACGGCACGAAGGCCTCGCCGTGATGGCCGACGTTGGGCAGCACGACCTCGTTGCGCAGGTACAGCGCCATGGCTTCCATGGCCCCGGCGAAGCCCTTGGTGCGGCCGTCGGTGTCGTGCTGCTTGCGCGACGTCGAGGCGGCGCTGATCAGGACGACGGCAACGAGCAGGGCGGCCGCCAGCATGAACACCACATGCTTGGTGGGCGAGAGATCGACTTCGATGCTGCCGATGTGCACCGGCGCGAACTTGGGAAGCTCGATTTCTTTCGCGAGGTGGCCATTGAGCCACGGGATTTCGAGGTGCGAGCCATCGGTAATGTGCGGCGTGATGAAATCCACCGGACCGGCCGCCGGCGTAGCCGGAGCATGTTCGGCGGATTCCTGCGCACTCAGCGCGACGGGCGCGAGGGCGAGGAGCACGGCACAGGACAACGAGCGGAGCATGGACTGCATCCGAATCAGGTCTTAGTGAGCGTTCAGAAAGATCGGCTCGATCACCGTCGAGACGAAGTAGAAAACAACCAGTGACATCAACGCGGGGGTGGACGGCAACCCCAACGCCTTGGCGCCCAGGACAGCCCAGAACGCCACCGTGGCGAACCGCAGCAGCACCCCGAGTCCCCACCCCGCGATGACCTGCGTGCGCGCTACCAGCAACGCGATCGCGAAGGTAAACGTCTGCACGATCACGGCGAGCCACGCACTGGCGCGCACCGCACCGGCCGACGCGGGGTCAGTCCAGACGAACTGCTGCATGATGAATGCAGCCCCAAGCACCAGCGTGACCTGCGCCGCCGTAAAGCCGAGCAGGGCACGGAACATTCGATTGGGCGTAACACGATCAGTCGTCATAGCTTCGGCAACGAATCGGTGTCGTCCGTGACACGTGAGCTGGTCGGCTTCGTTAACCGCCGATAACTCGCGTAGAATGTTCCTCCCCCGCCGACCAACAGTCCGCCCAAAACGAAGAGCGGCGACGTGTCGAGCCGGCGGTCGAGCCACGTGCCGGCGTACACGAACATCATGATGGACACGAAGAACTGCACCCCGAGGCCGGCGAGCGCCCACGGCGAGTGCTCTCCGGGCGGCGTCGAGCCGCGTTTCGGTGTCCGCGGTTCCTCAGCCATTCGGGGGTGAAGCTAGACGCTTGTGAATTATTTCGCAAGCTATCAGACTGACCGAACCCGAACATAAACCGACACGCGAATGCGGGCAAGTTCCGAATGGCAAATGTGAAGCAGCATCGTCACTTAGCGTGTCAACTGATGCTTGACAGCCACAGTGTTCGTTGATAAAATAAAAGGGAGTCGAATTGTGACCCTGCGTCGCCCAAGCTGCGTCGGTGCTTACGATTGGCATTGACGTGCGAGACCCGACCATCCGCCCAACGCCCTGATGCTTTCCCGCATCATCGTTCCACTGCTCGCCGCTGCCGTGCTCATGTTCGCGTGTGGTCCGCGAACGCCGAGTCCGGTCGCCAGCGCGCGACCGAAAGTGGCCGCCGAGCAGGGCGTGACGTCTCACGTCATGGTAGACACGTCTCGTGGCGTGGTGCGATTCGCAATCGAAGTGGCGAACGACACCCGGAAGCGGGTGGAACTCAATTTCCCCGACGGCAGGACGCACGATTTCGTCGTCCTGAACGATGCGGGTCGTGAGGTGTGGCGCTGGAGCGCGGGTCGCCTGTTTACGCAGTCCATGCAGAACCGCTTGCTGGACGCGCACGCCTCGGTGGTGTACGACGAGCGCTGGTCGCCGCCGTCTCCGGGACATTACACGCTGGTAGCGTCGTTGCGCAGCGAGAACTATCCGGTGCAGCAGCGCGTGGACTTCGCCCTGCGGTAGTCCGTCCTTGGTGATCGGCGCGGCGCCGCTCGCGCACGCCAGTTCGCGCGTTACATTCTCTCGTATCTGCAACGGGCGCCCGCGGGCGTCCGTATTTGTTTTAGGCTCGTCCATTTCGCATCTCACACCGATCTCGTGACTACACCGCCTGTCGAGAACGACCTCGCCCTGCTCGACCGTCTCGCTGAGGCGCGACGTGAGCTCGCCACGCAAATCGGGAAGCGCATCGTCGGCCAGACGCAGGTGGTGGACGATCTCGTCACTGCGCTGCTCGCTGGTGGACACGTGGTGCTCGTCGGCGTGCCGGGCCTCGCCAAGACCCTGCTCGTGCAGACCGTCGCGCAGGCGCTCGATCTGACCTTCTCGCGTGTACAGTTCACGCCCGATCTGATGCCGAGTGACATCACCGGCACGGAACTGATGGAAGAGGAGCCCGGCACCGGCAAGCGCACCTTTCGTTTCACTGAGGGACCGGTGTTCGCGAACATGGTTTTGGCCGACGAAATCAATCGCGCTCCCCCGAAGACGCAGGCCGCGTTGCTGCAGGCGATGCAGGAGCGGACGGTGACGGTGGCCGGTCGCACGTACGAATTGCCGAAGCCGTTTTTCGTGCTCGCCACGCAGAACCCGATCGAACAGGAAGGCACGTATCCATTGCCGGAAGCGCAGCTCGACCGGTTCATGTTCGAACTGGCCGTCGGCTATCCGTCGCGGGAAGAAGAAGAGCAGATCGTGATGTCGACGACGGGCGCGTTGCAGGGTGATGTGCGTCCGGTGGTTGGCGGCGAAGAGCTGCTGCGGCTGCAGCGCCTCGTCCGTCGGTTGCCCGCCCCGCCGAGTCTCGTGCAGTACGCGGTGAAGCTGGCGCGCAGCACACGGCCGGATGATCCGAACGCCAGCGCGAACGTCAAAAAGTACGTGAGCTGGGGCGCGGGTCCGCGCGCGTCGCAGTATCTCGTGCTCGGCGCGAAGGCTCGGGCCGCGATGGACGGACGGGCGATGCCCGATCTCGACGACGTGCGCAGTGTGGCGAAGGCCGTGCTGCGGCATCGGCTCGTGGTCAACTTCCAAGCGGAAGCCGATGGCATTCCGACGGAGTCGTTGATCGAATTCCCCTGAGCAGAGCGTAGTCGCCCGCACGCGTGGGACCATACGAATGACACATGACGGGCGGCGACTCCGGTGGAGCGCCGCCCGTCGTGTATGCTAGAGTCTGGCAGGTGCGATGTGCGGCCGGGCGCGCGCCCCGGAGCCGACGGTTCGGCTCGCTGACGCTTCGCTGACGACCTGGGATAAATATCAGGGCGTCCCGGGTGACGACGATGATCGCCCTGTCTGTTCTTTTGCTGACGGATATTGCCAATGGTTCGCCTGCAACTTCAATCCGCGGCTCACGACGAGCTGACGTTACCGGATCGGCGCG
>NSHR01000069.1 GCA_002737115.1 Gemmatimonadota bacterium
GGGGCCACCTGCTCCACCAGCACCCGACCCAGCCCCTCGAGGACGTTGTTCTGCCCGAGCGCGGTAGCCAACAGTTCGCTGGCTTCGACCCCGTTCTGCACGGGAATCACCGCCGTGGCAGGCCCGACGAGCGGCCGGAGCGATGGCGCGAGGCTCGCGACCTGCGTGGCCTTCACGCACACGAGCACCACGTCGACGACACCGACGGTCCCGGGATCGTCCGTGGCCTGCACGGACGGCAGGGTGAGATCGCCGTCGATGCTGTCGAGCACGAGACCGCGCGTTTGGAGCGCCGCCAGCGTGGCGCCGCGCGCGATGAAGACGACGTCGTGGCCGGCCTGCTGCAGACGGGCCCCGAGCACGCCGCCAATAGCACCAGCCCCGACGACGGCGACGCGCAGCCGGTCCAGCTGCCGCGCCGCCGTGTCGGTATGACTCACGGCTTGCCGATCGAGAAGCCGGCGATGTGCGCATCGGTGTTGTGACCCATGCGGAAACCGACCACGCCATCGGTGCTCTTGAGCTTGCCAGCGGCGACCAGCTCGGCCTTGCTGTAGCTGGCCACTTCGGTGCCGTTGATGATGCACGACACCTTGTCGCCCTTCACCTGCAGCGCGATTTCCTGCGTCACCGGCTTGCCCTTCGCTTCGGCCTTATGCACGGCGTCGCTCATGCCACCGCGCGGTCCGTTCATCTGGAACGGCGCCGGGCCCATGCCGCGCACGATGAAGTTGCCGTTGCCGTACGCCGCGCAGTACAAGAAGGACTCGGTGTCAGTACCCATGTCGTTGCCGGCCATGACGATGCCGTACGGGTGCGGATGGTTGTTGAGGCCCATGTACTCGCGCTCGGCGAACGTGGCCTTCACCACGTAATCACCCTTCCCCTTCATCTCGGGGTTCCAGTACGTGATCGCCGGACCGGTCGTGGCGTGCATGCCGTCTTTCCCCATGGCGACAAACTTTGCACTGTCGACGGTGAGTCCAGCCTTGGCTTCCTTGCCGTCAACCTTGCCCATCCATCCCTTCATCTGGATGCCGCCCTTCACGGCGGTGGACTTCTCGGTCTCTTGCGCCTGCACAAACTGCGGCACGAGGGCGAGTGCGGCAGTCGCGAGCGCGACCTGCATCGTACGCTTCATCGATGTGCTCCTGATGTGATTCGGTGGGTCCGACCGCGAATGGCGGCGAGTCGGCAGAGCTGAATGTTTGCGTCGAAATTCGATTGGCGATAGGGTGCGGCCCATTCCGAGACCCGGTTGTATCACATTCCGGGCGGTTTTGGCCCCCGGGGGCCGGCCGGGACTCCTCCGCGACAGCGGCCGCCCCGGGTGGATTCAACAGCAACGGCAACAGCCAGAACACGGATGACACCGATCACACGGAACCAACACGGATAAGCAAAAGCGCTTTTTCTCTTATCCGTGTTGGTTCTGTGATTTCGGTGCCATCCGTGTTCTGGCAGTTAGCGATCTCGCAGCACATGAATGTCATCGGTCCAGATGACCCGACGGCGTTCCGGCTTCGGGCCGAAATTGAGCAAGAGCCCAAGCTCGAGCTTCGATGATCGCAGATAGCTGATCAGCTGGGCTTCGTGCGCCGCGACGATGCGTTCGCAGGCCTTCAGTTCGACGATGACTTTGCCCGCCACGACAAGGTCAGCGCGGAATTCGCCAAGCGCGACACCTTCGAGAGCGACGGGAAAGACCACCTCCCGTTCGAGCTGAAGGCCGCGTCGGCGGAGAAAAATCGGCATCGCATTGGCATAGATGCTCTCGGGATAACCCCATCCCAGTACGTTATACGTGTCGTAGAAGGCGCCGATGATGTCGTGGGTGATCTCGCCGTGCAGGAGTTCGCTCATGGCTCATGAGACAGAAGAAGAACGGGCCGATCACCATCTGGTGATCGGCCCGTTCACTCTGCCACATGTGCGTCAGCAGCGCGTCACGGCAACCTTATTTCTCGCCGCTCGGAAGCTGCGGCACACCCGTGGCGCCGTTCGACTGCAGCAGGCCAACTCCCGTATATACCACCAGCTTTTCGCGCGTGTCCATGATGTCGAGATTGCGCATCGTGAGCTGGCCGATGCGATCGAGCGGCGTGAAGAACGCTTCGCCGCGCTCCATCGTGAGACGCTCGGGCTTGTACGTGAGGTTCGGGCTGTTGGTGTCCATGATCGAGTAGTCATTGCCACGACGCAGTTCGATCGTGACATCACCCGTGACCGCCTTCGCCACCCAGCGCTGCGCAGATTCACGCAGCATGAGCGACTGCGGGTCGAGCCAGCGCCCCTGGTACAGCAGTCGGCCGAGCTTCTTGCCGTTCATGCGGTACTGCTCGATCGTGTCTTCATTGTGAATACCCGTGACCAAGCGCTCATACGCGATGTACAGCAGCGCGAGCCCCGGCGCTTCGTAGATGCCGCGGCTCTTGGCTTCGATGATGCGGTTTTCGATCTGGTCGGACATACCGAGTCCGTGACGACCGCCGATCACGTTCGCTTCCGTAAACAGCTCGAGCGCGCTGCCGAACTCCTTCCCGTTGATCGCGACCGGATAGCCTTCCACGAACGTGATCGTGACCGTCTCGCGCGTTACCGCCACGTCGTCGCGCCAGTGCGCGACGCCCATGATCGGCTGCACGATGTGCATGCCCTTATTCAGGAACTCGAGATCCTTCGCTTCGTGCGTGGCGCCCAGAATGTTCGAGTCGGTGGAGTACGCCTTCTCGGTGCTCATCTTGTAGTCAAAGCCGCTCTTGATGAGGTACTCCGACATTTCCGTGCGGCCGCCGAGTTCGTCGATGAACTGCTGGTCGAGCCACGGCTTGTACACCTTAAGCGACGGGTTCGTGAGCAAGCCGTAGCGATAGAACCGCTCGATGTCGTTGCCCTTGAACGTGCTGCCGTCGCCCCAGATGTTGACGTCGTCTTCACGCATGGCCGCCACGAGCATGGTGCCCGTGACCGCGCGCCCCAGCGGCGTCGTGTTGAAGTAGGTGGCGCCGGCCGTCGTGATATGGAAGGCGCCGCACTGCAGCGCCGCCAGCCCTTCGGCTACCAGGTTCGCGCGGCACTCGATCAGCCGCGCCTTCTCGGCGCCATACGCCATCGCCTTGCGCGGGATCTCGTCGTAGTCCGTCTCGTCGGGCTGTCCCAGATTGGCCGTGTAGGCGTACGGGACCGCCCCCTTCTCGCGCATCCAATGCAGGGCGGCGCTGGTGTCGAGACCGCCGGAAAAGGCGATGCCGACTTTCTCGCCGACAGGAAGACGCTGTAGGATATTGGCCACGGAGAGCTCGGGCTGAACGGTCAGGAAGGCGGACGAGACTCGCAAAATACACCGACTGGGTGCAAAATGGCCGATCCCCTTTTCGTGAGCTCGCCGATGCGTCCGTCGTGGAAACAGCTCCTCCTCGCCTCCCTACTTCTGTCCCCGACACAGGACACGAGCGCTCAACCGGCGAATCCGCGCTTCGGGCGCTGGTTGCTCAAATCCGACGCGCCCGCCCCCGCCAGCAACATCATGACCTACGAGCCGCTTGGCGCCGGCGGCATGAGGGTCACGATTCAGGCCGTCAACGCGCGCGGTGATACCACGCGCTGGTCGTACGCGACCGAGTTCGACGGGCGCGACATGCCGGTAACGGGCAACGCCAGTCAGACGCACGCGGCGGTGCGGCCTATCAGTTCGCTGGTAAACGAGATCGTGAACAAGAACAACGGCCGGGTCACGCAGCGGCTGACCAATGTGCTCTCGCCCGATTTCCAGACGATCGCCGTGATCTACATGCGCGAAGATGCCGACGGAAAAACCACCGGCGTCACCTTCGCCACCTACACCCGTATGCCCCTATGACGCTGGCTCTGTCACAGACCCGCCTCCGCACTCCGCGACGGCAGGTCGCCCTGCTGCTCGTCTCGATGCTCGCCACCCCCCTGGGGCTTCAAGCGCAGTCGTCCGACAGCACGAGGCCGAATCCGCGCCTTCCCAAGGTGCTGCTGATCGCCACCGGTGGGACGATCGCCGGGGTGCAGGACGCGCCGGGTTCGCTTGGGAGCTATCGCGCGGGGACCCTGACAGCCGAGCAGATCATCGCGTCGGTCCCGGAGCTGTCGAAGCACGCGCAGATCGAGACGGAGCAGTTCTCGAATGTGCCGAGCACGTCGATCACGCCGGCGCAGTGGCTGGCGCTGTCGAAGCGCATCGAGAAGGTCCTCAAGGACCGCGATGACCTGGCCGGCGTGGTGGTCACGCACGGCACCGACCGACTGGAAGAGACCGCGTTCTTTCTGTATCTCACGGTGCGGTCGGACAAGCCGGTCATTGTGGTGGGGTCGCAGCGACCGGCCACCGGCATCAGCCCCGATGGCCCCATCAACCTGCTCGCGGCGGTGCGCACGGCCGCGTCGCCGCAGGCAAAGGGCAAGGGCGTGATGGTGGTGATGGACGATCGCATCCTCTCGGCGCGCGAGGTGCGTAAGATCTATCAGCGTACTGGAGGCTTCAGCGGCGGCGAGATGGGGATGTTGGGCGTGGTCGGCGGCAACGGTCCCGACTTTCTCTTCGCGCCCACGCGGCGTCACGGCGAGGACAGCGAGTTCGACATGCGGAAGGTGGATTCACTCCCGCGCGTGGAGCTGGCCTTCTCGTATCCGGGAGGCACGGGCCCGCGTTTCGAGGGGCAACCGGCAGGCGTGGCGGTGGCAACGAACGGCATGACCCGCGCCGAGTCGGAGCTGTTCACGGCCTTGCGTCGCGCGGGCGTCGTGGTGGTCACCGTCTTCGCGTACGGTGACAACATGAGTGCCGCGCGCGATCCCGATGCACCCAGAACGGAGCCGCGTACGGCGGCCCCCGGTGATTCGACGCGGTCGGACAGCACACGAGCGCCACAGCCACCACCGGCCCCGCCGATGGTAACGGCGCAGCACCTCACGCCCGCGAAGGCGCGCATCCTGTTGATGGTGGCGCTGACCCGTACCAAGGACCCGGTCGAGATTCAGCGGTATTTTCTGCGGTATTAACGACACGAAGTTATCCCCTGTGCGATCGCCGATATTGCGCGTTTGCACGATCCCCTCGTACGCCCAACTTCCCGGAGCAACGCATGTGGTCTCCCGCGCTCTTCCTTGCTGCCGCCACGCTGAACGTTGGCCTGCTGGCGGCATCAGCACAGTCGGGTAAATGGTTCGCCACGGTGAGCCAGTTACGAAACGGCGGCTCCGCCGACGTGACCATCGACCCCCGCAACGACAAGCAGTCGCGCGCGAAGATCACCTTTCGCAATGGCAGTCGCGACATGCGCATCGCGTGGGACATCGTGGCCGGCAACTGCAATGACCAAGGGGCGCCGATCGCGCCGCAGGCGGCTTTCACGCAGGCACAAACGCAGATGGACGGCGGGGGATCGGTAACGGCCGTGATCCCGAAGCTCGAGAGCGGCAAGCGGTATTACGTTCGCGTGTTCGATCCGCAGGTGGTTCCGAACGATCAAAATGTGTGGGGCTGCGCGAATATCAGCGAGAAACCGTAAGCGCGTTACGCTCGCGGTCGCGCCGAATGCAAAGGGGCCGTGCATCATGCACGGCCCCTTTGTACGTCGTATCGCCAGCGGCCTTACGGGGCGGTGCCCGGTGAACCCACGCCGCCGAACGTGTAGTACGGAATGCCAAGGGAGATCAGCTCACGCCCTGACACGGGAACATGATACGGTGTGCCGGGAAGGAGCTTGCCCCAGCCACGCGCGTCCCACCACGAGATGTCGCCTTCGGTGGGATACAGTTCGATGCGCTTCTCGTACTGAATGGCGTCAAACAAGTCGCCGCACGCGCCGTTATCCTTGCGCGGTACGCAGTCACGGCCGGCCGGTGGGCCGTTGGCGTCTACCGCGCGCAATCCGGCAGCCACGCGGGTCGGATTGATGAGTGCCGCGGCTTCGGTGAAACGTCCCACCCGGAACAGTGCTTCGGCGCGGATGAACTTCATCTCGTCCATCGACATGATCTGAATGAAGGCGCGATTGCCCGAATCGGCCGCCGTGTTCAGATAGCGCGTGGAACGGTACGACGAGGTGAGATACGCACCATTCGACGCACTGCCCATGGTCGTGGTGAGAACCGTAAAGCGGGTACCCGCCACGCTGTTGGTCGCCCCATGAATGCGACGGTCCGGCGTCGTGATCGTGAACGCGGTGCGATTGGCGATCGGGGCGGCCACCCACGCCTGATACTTACCGGAGGTGTCGGCCGGACCAACAAGACGGTTGTGGATCCGGATCGTATTCTGCGCAAACGAGTTGTTGATATACGCCGAGGCAGTGTTGGCCACGGCCGGATCGGCCTGCCATCCAAAATCCCGCGTGATGCCCGAGTCGAGACGTGCCAGCACGGCATTCCAGTTGACCGCGTTGCGCGCGGCAGGGGTACGCGGAGAGTACACATCGGCGCGCACCAGGAACGAATACATCACCCGCACCAGTTCATCGCGCGTAATCGGGCGGCCGTTGATGAAGAGCGCCGGCCACGTGAAGTTCGGTCCCGCCTTCGCTTCCGCAATTACGACGTTCATCTGCGCCTTGGCATTGGCCAACACGTCCTGCCACGGTACCAGGGTAACGTTGGTCTGGTTCAAGCCCGGCGTGATCGAATCCGTGATGTAGGCTTGGTCGGTGGCGAGAGCGAGCTTGAGCTGCGACATGGCAATGATGAACTTCGCAAACAGCCTACGATTGGGCGTGTCGGCACCGTTCGGGGTGGCAGCGTTGACGGCGCCGAACTTGAGCTGATTATCCCGGATACCGATGAAGGCTTCGCGGGCTCCGGCCGCTGCCTCGTACGGTGTCCAATACGGCACACGCGTGGCGCAGTTCACGTTGTCGCGGTTGTTGATGGGAAGCCGTGGTTCAACCGCGAACTCGAGGTACGTCACGCTGGTGGTCGTGATATCGTGGCCCCACAGGCTGTAAATCAGCGTGGGGCAGGTGCTGCGATTCACGGCCGTGTAGGCCTTGAAGGAGCCAATCAACGCGGCTTCCGTATTGGCCGCGTTGTTGAAGACCGTGGCGATACTGAGGTTGTTCGGATCGGTCACGGCGAGATCGACGCAGCCGGCCAGTGAGGCGGCGGCCATGGTACCGATCAGGAGAGCGGCGCGGCGGCGTACGGCGACCGGGCGGGACACAGAAGTATGCATGGTTGCGGCCTCGGTCAGAAGGTAAGCGTAACGACGCCGGTCAGCGTGCGCGTCATGGGATAGGTGGCATCGTCAAAGCGTACCGTCGGCGTACCGGCCATGACATTGAGGCCCGTGTAATTCGTGAACGTCCGCATGTTGCGTCCGATCAGATCGATCTGCGCGCGCGACACCCCCACCTTGTTCAGGAAGGGCCACCGCTTCGCGTCGGCCGTGTAGCCCAGCATGAGCTCCGCGATCGTCAGGTGCGCACCGCTCTCCACGAACTGCGCGAGATACAGGTTGTTGTTGTTCGACACGGCGTTGTAGTAGGCCACCGGCTTCTTGAGTTCATCAGGCTTCCCGAACTGGTCGACGTCGGGATGGTCACCCGAGGCGTAGAACGTCTGGTTGCTGTTGGCATACACATCGCCACCCAACTGCCCCGTCGTTTGTACGTAGAGACGGAAGTTGTTGTATCGGAAATTGTTCTGGAAACCGAAGCGGAAGAGCGGCTGACTATTGCCGATGCGGTCGTACCAGAGCTGTCCCAGCGAATCGCGGCGCTGAATCGGCAGTCCCCAGCCGTAAGCGGTGCCATCGATGGTAACGGAGCTGCCCCACAGGTTCTTGGCAATACCATCGCGCCACGTGTTGCCCGCACCCACCGGCACCACCCAGCCTTCGTCGTTGACGTCGAATTGCGCCTGCGAGTTGCGGTGAATAGCGGCCAGCTGCGACTTGTCCCGCACGTTCTGGTTGCCCCACATCTCGCTGAGCGGAATCCCGTCGCACTTGTACTGGAGTCCGTCGTCGAAGCAGGTACGCCCAAAGCTTCGCGTGAACTGCTTCTGATTGTCTCCCGTCACGAGAATGTCCCAGCGCAACCCGTTGGGGTTGGTCAGCACCGCGCCTTGCAGCGTTACCTCGAGGACGTTGCCACCGATGTACGCGGGGTTCGTGCGAACCAGTTGGTAACCAGAGACGGCCGGTGCCGGCACGTTCACGAACACATCCTTACTGTCGTTCCGCACATACGTGACTGTTGCCGACAGGCGCGACTTGTACGCGAGGTCGATGCCGATTTCCTGTTCCTTGGTGAACGTCGGCGTGATGTTGACGTTGCCAAGATTGCTGCGGCGGATCGCGCCGGTGCCGTCGTTCGTCATCGCCTCATACTGATCGCTGAAGCTCGGGCTCACACCCGTCACGCCGTAGCTGTAGCGCAGCTTGAACTGATTAAACGCCGGCATCGGGAACCAGCTTTCCTCACTCAGAATCCAGGCGGCCGAGGCTCGGCCGAAGGTGTTCCAGCGATTGGCGGCGCCGAACAGCGAGTTGCCTTCACGACGCCAGAGGAAATCGCCGATGTAGCGTTCCTTGAAGCTGAGTCCGAGGTTCGTGATCGCGCCAAGTACCCGATAATCGGTGATGCTGTTGGACGTGGTGCGGACACGCGCCTGCGACATGGCCTTGAGCCCTTCAGTGCCGAAGTCGGTGCCGGTGGTCGTGAGGCTGGGCGAGTACTCGCGGCGCGTTTCACCGCGCTGCGACAGGCGCGCGGTGAGTTCGCCGAGGGTTTTCGTGGCGGACACCGTGCCGGTGATGATGTAGCCGTCGGTGACCTGATTGTTCGTCGATAGGCTGCCAATGCTGGGACTGAGGCCGCCGGTGCTGGTCACGAGCGGGGTGCCGCGCGCCGTATAGGACGTCTGGGCGTAATCGCCGCGATCGTAGTTGGCATCACCCGCGACCGACAACCAGCTGAAGGGCCGGTAGCTGGCGTTGGCGTTGAGCAACGTGCGTGCGCGCCGAATCACGTTGTCGGCGATGTACTGCGTATACAGCGGATTCGTATACAGCGTGACCGAATCAGGAACGATGACGTAGGGAAAACCGATCTTGGGAAAGGGATCGAGTTCCCGCAGATTCACGTCGGTATCGATACGATAGAAGTTGTTGAAGCTCGGGCTCGAGGCATCATCCTGACCGCGGGTGTGGTTCACGGACACGCCCACATTGAGCTTTTCGTTCAATCGCGAGTCGAGGTTCACGCGCAGCGTTTGGCGACGATACCCCTCGTTGTCGTCCAACACGCCGCCAAACACGTTACGCGTGTACGCCAAGTTGTAGTTGGTGGCGGCGGCGTTACCCTGCACCTGCAGGCTCTGAATCGTGGTGCTACCCGGATTGAAGAACAGCGCCGGGTGATCGTAGGTCTTCGATGTAAATGGCGCGTCCATGATACCGAGCGGCTTGAGCGCGCGCTGAGCCCGCGGCACGACCTGATCTTGCGCGTTCAGCCAGTTGCCGTTGGCATCTTGCCGGAAGGCGTGGTGTTGATTTTTGGGCAGGCTCGTTTGGAACTGATCGGTGCCCTGCTCCGTACGCGCCTGAAATTGCGTGGTGCCGAGCGCGAGGCCCTTGCCACGCCGGGTGGTGATGGAGATGACGCCGGCCGCGGCGCGCGAGCCGTACAGCGAAGCCGCCGCGGCACCCTTGATCACCTCGATCGACTCCACGTCCATCGATTCGATGTCCTGCGTGGTCACCGACTGTGCCTGATTCAGAAACACTCCGTCCACCACGAACAGTGGCGACGGGGGCGAACCGCCTTCGGTGATGCCAGAGATCGGGGTGCGGAGCACGATGCTGACGCCACTGCCCGGCTTGCCGCTCGGACGCGTAATGGCCACACCGGCCACTTTACCCAGAATTAAATTGGCGGCCGAGCCGGTCGGCATGACCGGAATGTTTTCCGACGTGATCTTGTCGACCGTAATGGTGGACTTGGCCACCGACTGCGGGTCCATACTGCCCGATACCGTCACTTGATCGAGGCGCGTGGAGGTGATGCTCAGCGCCACATTCACCGTGATGATACTGTCGGCAACCAGTCGAACGTTGGTGATGCGCTGCGGGCCATAACCGAGCCGCCGCACATCGAAGTTGTAGAGTCCCGCCGGGGCGCTCGGCATAATGAAGCGACCGTCTGGCCCGGTGCTCGCCGTAATGGGCGTGCCGACCAGGAAAACGTTGACGCCAGGCAGCGGGAGTTTGGTCGCGACATCGGTCACAATGCCCACCACCCTCGCGCGCCGAGTCGGCTGGGCCGTTTCAGTGGCTGCCTGCGCGGACAGCGGCGCGAGCGGGGTGGCGAGCCACAGCAGGCTGGCGCCAAGGGCCGCGACCAGTGCGCGACATGGCGCACGACGCGGGACGCGAGTGAGTGGAAAGGGCATATGGGGACGGGGCGGAGGAGGGCAAAGCAAGCCGGGAAACATGCCGATCATACGCCTTCATGGGCGGTTCGGCCAGTACATGACAGCGATTGCTGCCCACCGTTCAGCTATGACCGCAAACGGTCTCAGCGCCGAAATGAATTAATGACGATCGCGCCGCACCGATCTGCACGTTGGGGCAAGCCCGGGATCACGACGTTCATCGGGTAGACCTCGACGCTCCGAAACATCGATGGGTCGAGTCGCCCGACCTGATCGCCCTCGATCGGCGAGGTATCCAAGAAGAACTGCATCGGGCACGGATTGGAGAACCCGTCGTTTCCCACCCCTTGGTTACCACTCGCCCCGCCGCGATTCCGAGAGATGGTTGCCACAACTTCGCCGTCGGTGCCATTGCCACGAAGCCGCTGGATGGTCATGCCCGGGACACCTTGCACGAGCTCCGCAATCGAATACGGACGCGTTTCGAGAATGTATTCCCGGGTATAGAGACGGCCGGCACCGACGCGCATCTGGATCAGTCGCTGACCCTGAGCCACCGCCGTAGCGGTCGCGGAATTGGCCTTGGCGGTGACTTCAACCGTTGACAGCGTACGCGGATAGCGGCGCAGCAACAGCGACAAGGTGTCCTTCGAGGAGCGCACCACATTCACTTCACGCTGGTACGGCACATAGCCGATCTGGCGCGCCAGCACGACATGCGGCCCGGTTGGCGGATCAGCAAACCGCCAGAATCCCTTGGCATTGCTCCGCGTGGTGTACGAGGTGCCGGCGATCAGGACTTCGGCGTCCCCCATCGGCTTACCCGCGGCGTCCACCACCCAGCCCACCAGCTCGTCGCGGGAACGCGGGGGCCCCGGTTGCGCCCACAACAGCGCGGGCATGATCAACAGCGCCATCGCCACGCCGACGCAGCGCACACGCGTAGCGGTGGCGCTCCTCACTCCGCCGCGTGCCCTGCCCAAAGTCTGTGTAAACTGGTCCATCGCACATTGAAGCGCCGCGCCGCGCGAAACGCAACGTCGGCACGGTGACGTCGAGCAGATCACGGTCGTCAGCCGCGCATGAACGCGAACAGCTCCCCCGACAGCCGCGGGGCCAAACGCTCCAACGCGTAGCTCGTCATGAAGGTCTTGGCCACGATTTCCCGGCGAAAGCGCGGTGTGATCTCACCGCTCTGCTTGAGCAGATCAGCGCGTTGCTTACCAAGGTAGAGAAATGCCAGTCCCGCAGCGTTTTCGCCGGCGAGGCGATGACGCATGAGGGAGAGGTCGAGCGCGCCGAGGTACAGGGCGTCGGCGGTCACGCTGGCCCACTCGGTACGCAATGGATCCGCGAATCGGAGGGCGCGCAGTTCCTGCGCAATCGGGCCGCCTTCGTCGGTGGCCGCGTCACGACCAGCCTCGATGGCCTGCACCAATTCACCGGTCAGATCGATCTCCGCATCGGTGACGGCATGCTCCGTGGCCGACGCGCTGCCCACCACGGCGTTGGCGATCTGCCGCACCAGCGTGGCGCTGCGTTCCACATGCTCCGGCGACAGCGCATCCTCCCACCCCCGACTGCTCCACCGGATCCATTCGCGCCCGTCGAGCTGCGCAATGGTTTGGGCGGCGGCATTCAGCGCCTCGAGAAAGCGCGGGCCCGACAGCGACCCCACGTCGGCGCGGGAACGGATGTCTTCCAAGCAGATCGACAGTGCGGTGTACAAGTGCCCATCTTCTGCGCGCACCCAGCGACGATCCACGTCGAGCACGATGACGTCGGCGCCGAGTACGCTGGAGAGCATCGTTTCCAGAATCGTGTGCGTCTTTACCGAACCATCGCGGTGGGTGAGCGCATCGAGCGCGGCGTATTCGTGTAGCGCCCACGCATGTTCGGTCACGTTGGCTCCCTCGCCCGCGCGCTGCTGAAACTCAGCGAACGGCGCGGCCTCGTGCGTGGGTGGGCCGAGGACGACGGTGAGTTCGGTGAGGGCGTAGGGGGTGTTGTCCATCGAGCAAAGATGTCGTGGTGGCCGCGCCTTCGAGATACAATATTTACCCGGATATATTGACAACTCAGTTTTATCCGGATAGAATTGGGTTCTCAACCCAACCCGGAGTGCACATGGACCGCAGGCGCACGTGAGTACGGCGACAGTCACCGCCTTCCGCGGACACGAAGTGCTCGCCGCCGGCGCACTGCGCGACGTGGCGCGCGTGGTCTGGCGTGCGGTCAAAGACGCCGAGTCGCATCACGGCACTGTGCTGGTGTTCGACGATGCGACCGGACGCGTCATCGATTTTGAGATGCGGGACGACGAGCGCGCGATGCTGGCGCATGTGGATGTCATGCTGCGCATGAGCCAGGCCGCGCTCGTTCAGACGAACGGTGAGCCGAACGATGCGACGAGCGGTGACAGCGTCGACCCGATGCCGCGCCCCCGCGGACGTCCCAAGCTCGGCGTGGTGGCGCGAGAGATCACGCTGTTGCCCAGACATTGGGAGTGGCTGGCGACGCAGCCTGGTGGTGCGTCCGTCGCGCTCCGCAAACTCGTCGATGCGGCGCGTCGTACCCATACCGACGAGGATCGTACCAAAGCCGCCCGCGATGTGGCCTACCGCTTCATGCACGCGATGGCCGGCGATCTGACGCAATTCGAAGAAGTCATCCGCGCGTTGTATCGCGGAGACGAGGCGCGGTTTCGCGAGCTCATCGCGGCGTGGCCAAGCGACATCGCGGCGTACTCGGCACAGTTGGCCTTTCCCACGATCACGACAATGGAGCGCGCACCATGACGCGGGCCGCCGTGCACTGCCCGA
>NSHR01000070.1 GCA_002737115.1 Gemmatimonadota bacterium
AAACGGTCCGCGGCATCTCGCGCGAGAACAACCTGCGCCGACTCGGTGATACCGTCGAAGTGCTGATCGAGAAGATCGCCCGCGACGGCCAACTGCTGCAGGCGCGCTCGCGCGACTTCAAGACCATCATGGTGCCCGCCGATGCCGGAGTGATCGGCGACTATCTCACGGTGAAGCTGACCGGCACGACCGGGGCCACGTTCGTGGGCACGCCGGTCGTTGAGCAGACGGCGCGCACGCCGCTGCCGATGATGGCCGGGTAACGCGTCCCGGCGCGCGTTGGCACGGGCCGGCGTTCCTGTGCGCATGCGCGTGTAGTTCTGATGCGGCATCACCAACGGGTGTTCGACACCGTGCGTGATGCCGCTTCTCATATACGCCGCGGGCTGGTGGCTGGCCGGCTTGTTCACCGGTGCGCTCCTCGGTCCGTGGGCGACACGTCCGGCGTGGCTCGCCGGTATCATGCTGCTCGCCGGCCTCGTGGTGGCGCTGGCATGGCGCTCGCGGCGTCTGCGCGCCGTCGCGGGCCTGCCGTTGGTCGGCATCGGCCTCGCCGGCGTGCTGGCCAGCGCGTCCGCCGCGCACGACGCGCGGATCTGTCGGGCCGCGACGGTCGAGCGGATGGCCCGCGGTGAGTGGCTGTCGCTGCGGTTCGATGGCGCGGCCACGGAGCGTGCAGGCCCGGCGCCCCCTCGCCGCGGGCGCGTCGCTGGCACCGCGGAAACCGCGCCGGCCGACGGCCTGCGCGGACGGGGCACCGTGCGCTTCGCACTGGGGGCGCGCCGCTGCGCGGTTGCGGCGTCGGTGCGGCTGCCAAGCGCACTGGGCGCTGGTGATATCGCCGATGTACACGGCCCCGCGTTGGCGACCGACCGTGGGGTGCGGCTGGCGGTTGATTCTGTTCGCGCGCCGACCGGCCGCGACTGGCTGCGCGCGTCGCGTGGACGCGTCGGGAACACCATTGATCGCCTGTTCCGCGAGCGGGCGCCGCTCGTGCGCGCGCTGGTGATCGCCGATCAGGACGGGATCGCCACCGTCGTCCGCGACCGGTTTGCGGACGCGGGGCTGGTGCACCTCCTGTCAGTGTCAGGCATGCATGTGGCAATCATCGCCTCGGCGTTGCTGACGATCACGGCGGCGATGCGACTCCCGGCGACGGTCGGCGCGGCGGCCTCGCTTGCGCTGATTCTCGCCTACGTCGCGATGTTGGGGGCGCCGGCGCCCGCGGTGCGCAGCGCCGTCATGCTGCTCACCGTGATGCTCGCGACCAGGTGGCAACGTCCGCTGCACGAATGGACCGCCCTGGCGCTGGGCGCCGTGATCCCCACCGTGCAGCCGCTGGTGGTGCTCGATCTCGGTTGGCAGCTGAGTGTGAGTGGGATGGCCGCGTTGGTGGCCGCCAGAGCCATCTTGCGGCGCTGGAAGCCCTACGCCCTATCCCGGCCGGCCTCGTCGCGCGGCGGCCCCTTGGGGGCCTGGAGCGGGGCGCTCCGTCAGACCCAGCGCTGGCTCGTCACCCGTCGCGGCGTGTCGCGCTGGCTTGTGCGGGAAACGATCACCGGGGTCGTGGCCACCATCGTCACCGCACCACTCATCGCGTGGACCTTCGGTCGCGTAAGCGTGCTGGCGCCGGTTACGAACCTGCTGGCCGGGCCGATTGTCGCGTTTCTGCAGCCCGCGTTGTTTCTGGCGCTGCTGGCCGGTCCGCTGGATCCGATCGCACAGGTGATCGCCGACGCCAGCGCGCTCCCCATCGCGCTGCTCGATCGGATCGCCACGGCGGCCGCCGCGATGCCGTTTGCCGTGGTGCAGGTCGCGCCCACGCTGCCCACCGCCATCGGCGCGGGACTCGCCGCGGTGGCCGTGGTGCGGGCCACGGCCGCGCGCCGCATTGCTCCGTGGCTGCGCATGGCCGCCGTGGCGCTGGTCGCGGCGCTTTGGCTCCCTACCGTTAGCGGGGGACCGGGCGTGCTCGAAGTGCACATGATCGATGTGGGGCAGGGTGACGCGTTCGCGCTCCGAACGCCGCGTGGCCGGTGGGTGCTCATCGACGCCGGGCCGTCATGGGACGGCGGTGACGCCGGTCGCCGCGCGGTCGTTCCCTACGTGCAGCGCCGTGGGGGGGCGGTGGCGCTGATGGTCCTCTCGCACGCCCATGAGGATCACGTGGGTGGGGCGGCGAGCGTCATTCGCGCGCTGGAGCCACGGCAGTGGTGGGAGCCGGCGTTCGTGACGTCGAGTTCGGGGTATCGCCGCGCGTTGACGGCGCTCCGTGAAAGCGGCCAGCTCTGGCGCCGCGTGTATCCCGGACAACGCTGGCAACTCGACGGCGTGTCGATCGACGTGCTGGCACCCGATTCCAGCTGGACGGCGGCGCAGCACGACGCCAACGAGACCTCCGTCGTCCTCCGCGTCGGGTACGGCCGCCGACGCTTCCTGTTCATGGGCGACGCGGAAGGCGACGAGGAAGCGTGGCTATTGGAGCGACTCCCCGCCGAGGCGCTCCAGGCCGACGTGCTGAAGTTGGGGCATCACGGCAGCCGAACCAGCTCCGGGGCGGCGTTCGTGCGTGCCGTCAATCCGCTCGTGGGCTTGGTGTCGGTGGGCGCCGGCAACCGCTATCGGCACCCGTCGCCGGAAGTCCTCGAGCGCTTCGCGGCTCGACAAGTGCCGCTGCTACGCTCCGACCGCGAAGGCTCGGTCGTGCTCTCCACCAACGGCCAGTGGCTCGAGGCCGTCGCCCATGGCGACCGGTGGCGCATTCCCGAGCGCTCCGCCATTAGGCGTCCCTAGCACGGCGCGGCTCTTGCCGGAGCTTGCCCCCGTAGGCCAGTTTCCACGAGCGGCGCGTGCTTCACTCGTCTTATCTGCGTCGTGCTCCATTCCTCCCCGGATACGGGAGAACCTCTGCTGCGGCGCTCCTGCGCGCCCGTCTCCCCCCAGGAGTAGAACCGTGGTCAGGCATACTGCGACGTCCGTCGTCACCATCGAACGTTTCATCATCGAGCAGGAGCGCATGTTCCCCGAGGCTACCGGCGAATTGTCCGGCATCCTCTACGACATGGCCTTGGCGGGCAAGATGATTGCGAACAAGGTGCGAAGCGCCGGACTCGTCGACATTCTTGGCGCCACCAGCGACGTCAATGTGCAAGGCGAGGTGCAGCAAAAGCTCGATGTGATTTCGAACGAGATCATCGTCAAGGCGTTCGATCACGGTGGCCGGTTGTGTGCCATGGCCTCCGAAGAGGAGCCGGACATCATCCACATCCCCGAAGGGTTCCGCGCCGGCAAGTATGTGCTGCTGTTCGATCCCCTCGACGGGTCGTCCAACATCGACGTGAACGTGCCGGTGGGGACCATCTTCTCGGTGTACCAGAAGATCACCCGCGGCGCGCGTGGCGAGCTGGAAGACATGCTCCAGCCGGGGCGCCGTCAGGTGGCCGCGGGCTATGTGATCTATGGGTCGAGCACGATGCTCGTGTACACCACGGGACAGGGCGTTCACGGCTTCACGCTCGATCCCTCCATCGGGGAATTCCTGCTGTCGCATCCCAACATCCGGATTCCGACGCGCGCACGCTATTTGTCGGTGAACGATGCGTATGAACAGGACTGGCCGGAGCAAACGCGAGCGCTCATGCGGCGCTATCGCGGGCTGGACGGGCAGCGGGCGCCGCTGAACGTGCGCTACGTGGGCTCGCTCGTGGCCGACTTCCATCGCAACCTGCTGGGCGGCGGTGTGTTCTGCTATCCCGCCAACGCGAAAGCGCCGAAGGGCAAGCTACGTCTGCTCTACGAGGCGAATCCGTTGGCCTTCATCGCCGAGCAGGCGGGCGGTCTGGCCACGGACGGGTATGGCCGCATTCTCGATGTGCAGCCCACCGAACTGCACGAACGGACCCCGCTCTACCTCGGCAGCAAAGCCGAAGTGGAAGCGGTGGCCGAGTTCCCGCTGCCGCCGTACGTCGCACCAGGAGCTCCTGAACGGCGTGCCACACGATCGACGACGCCGACTCCGACCGACGCGTCCTGATCGCTACATTGGGGGGATGAGCGAGCGACTCTCCCCCTCCGGTATTCCCATCCCTGGCGTCGTCCGTCCGGACGACGTCCCCGGGGATTACGCGCGTGATCTGGCCGATCCCGGTCAGTTTCCCTACACGCGCGGCGTGCAGCCCACGATGTACCGCGGTCGTCTCTGGACGATGCGCCAGTACGCAGGCTTCGGCACGGCGCGCTCGACCAACGAGCGCTTCCGGTTGTTGCTGGAGGCGGGGCAGACGGGTCTCTCGGTCGCCTTCGACCTGCCCACACAGATGGGCATCGACTCCGACTCGCCGCGCGCAAGTGGGGAAGTGGGCCGCGTCGGCGTCGCCATCGATACCGTCGACGACATGCACGTGCTCCTCGACGGCATTCCGCTCGATAAGGTGTCGTCGTCGATGACGATTAATTCGACGGCGTCGACGCTGCTCGCGATGTACATCGTCGTTGCGGAAGAACGCGGCATCGCGCGCTCGGCGCTGTCGGGCACCGTACAGAACGACATCCTCAAGGAATACATCGCGCGCGGCACGTACATCTATCCGCCCGATCCATCGCTCGCGCTCACGGCGGAAATGTTCCGGTTCTGCGCGGCCGACGTCCCGCAGTGGAATCCGATTTCCATCTCGGGCTACCACATTCGCGAAGCCGGCGCCACGGCGGTGCAGGAAGTCGCGTTTACCTTCGCCGATGCCATCGCCTACGTCCAGCAGGCCGTCGACACCGGACTCGCCGTCGACGCGTTCGCACCGCGCCTGTCGTTCTTCTTCGCGGCGCACAGTGACCTGTTCGAAGAAGTCGCCAAGTTTCGCGCGGCGCGGCGGCTGTGGGCGCGCATTATGCGCGATCGTTTCGGCGCCAATGACGCCAGCTGCAAGCTGCGCTTTCACACGCAAACCGGCGGTGTGACGCTCACCGCGCAGCAGCCGCTCAACAATGTAGTGCGCGTCACGGTGCAGGCGCTGGCGGCCGCGCTCGGTGGCACGCAGTCGCTGCATACCAATGGCTACGACGAAGCGTTGGCCTTGCCCACCGCGCAAGCGGCCACGCTCGCGCTCCGCACACAGCAGATCGTGGGCTACGAGTCTGGCGTGGCACAAACCGCCGACCCACTCGCCGGCAGCTGGTACGTCGAGCAGCTCACCGATGCGGTCGAAACACGCGCCCTCGCGTTGCTCGAGAAGGTCGATGCGCTCGGCGGCGCGGCGGCGGCCATTCGTGCCGGATTCTTCCAGGAAGAAATCGGACGCAGCGCGTACGAGTACCAGCTGCGCGTGGAAGCCGGTGAAACCGTGGTGGTCGGCGTCAACAAGTTCAGCGACGGACAGGATCCGCCCATCATCCCCTCGCCGGACTTCAGCGCGCTCGAAGTGGGACAGGTCGCGGGATTGAAACAGGTCAAGGCGTCACGGGACAACACGGCCGTGCTGGCGGCATTGCAGGCCATCGCCGACATCGCACCCGAGTATCTGCCGGCGCACATCGGTGCGCGCGCGCCGCTCATGCCGCGCATCATCGATGCCGTACGTTTGCGGGCATCGGTCGGCGAGATCGCCGACACGCTTGAAAAGGTGTGGGGGCGGTATCAGCCCAGCATGTGAGCTCTAAAAGCAATAACCAGAACACGGATGACACGGATGACACGGATCACACAGAACCAACACGGATAAGCAAAAAATCGCTGTTTGCTTATCCGTGTGGTTGTCAGCGTAATCGGTACGATCCGTGTTCTGGCTGTTGCTTTTCGCTGTTGCTTTTGCTGTTCGCCGTTGCCGTTGACCGACCCGCTACGGCGTGATCGCCTCCGGCTCGAGTTTGGCCCTGACGAACCGCCGGGTGTGCGCTACGTTCATACCGATGACTCCAATGAGATGGATCCTGCTGAGCCCCGCGATCATGACGCTCGTTTCGAGCCCCTGTGAGACACGGAGTGACCAAGTGACGTGGCGCTTGAGGCGTACCCATGGCTGACACACCGCGGCCGCTGCCGGTGGTGCGGGCCATGATCGACGCGCTCGATCGCGACTTGCTGCAGATCATGGCCAAGCGCATGGCGCTGGTGGCGGAAGTCGCCGCCTACAAACGCCTGCACGGTCTCAAGATTCGGGATGCGAGTCGCGAGCGCGAGTTGCTGCGCGATCGACATGAGCACGCGACGGAACTGGGGCTGCCCAGCGAGGAGATCGAGTCGATTTTTCGGTTGCTCATGCGATCGAGTCGTGATCATCAAGCCGCACTCCGGGCCGAAGTCCCGATGGACGCCGCGTCGTACACCATCGCGATCATCGGTGGCCACGGGCGCATCGGTCGCGTCATGGCGCGTCTCTTCGGCGACTTGGGCCATCGCCTGCTGCTGGTCGATACCGACACCACGCTGCGCGCCGAGGAAGCGGCGTCGGTGGCCGATGTCGTCGTGATCAGCGTGCCGATCGACGTCACTGATGCCGTGATTCGTGCCGTTGGCCCGCACGTGCGCGAGGGCGCCCTGCTCATGGACGTCACGAGCGTGAAGGAAGCGCCCCTGCAGGCCATGCTCGAGGCCACCGCCGCCAGCGTCGTCGGCACCCACCCTATGTTCGGGCCCAGCGTGCATACGCTGCAAGGCCAGCGCGTGGTGATATGCCGTGGGCGAGGCGACGCGTGGGCCGATTGGGCGGCGCAGTCGTTCGCCGCCCGTGGTCTCGTGATCACCGAAACGACGGCCACACAGCACGATCGGGCCATGTCGGTGGTGCAGGTGCTCACGCACTTTCAGACGCAGGTGCAGGGGCTCACGCTCAGCCGCCTCGGGTTGCCCTTGGCGGAGACACTGCCGTTCACGTCACCGGCCTACTTACTGGAGCTGTACGTCGCCGCCCGACATTTCGCGCAGGACGCCGCGCTGTACGGCGCGATCGAGATGCGAAACCCGCGCACGGCTGACATCACCTCGGCCTTTGCACAATCGGTGCAGGATATCGCCGGCATTCTCGCTCGCGGCGATCAGGCGGCCTTCTCCCGGCTCTTCACCGACGTGCGTGAGTTCTTCGGGGATTTCACCGCCGAAGCGCTGGAGCAGTCCAGCTTTCTCATCGATCGCATCGTGGAGCGCGCCTGATGTCCGAACTCGTGGTGCCACACGGTGTCATCGAACAGATCTGGCTCAAGCGCGCCAAGCGCGGCCCCATGGATCCTGTGCAATCCGCACGGGTGCGCACGCAACGTGGACTCGTGGGCAATGCCAATCAGGGCGGCCGGCGGCAGATCACGCTGATCGAGGCCGAACGTTGGGCCGAGCATCTGGCCGCCGTCGGCCGTGACGGCGATCCGACATTGGGCCCTATCCGGAGGCGCGCCAACGTGCTCGTGCGCGGCATCCCGCTGGTGAACGCACGCGGGCGCGTCCTGCGCATCGGTGCAGTGCGCGTGCAGATCGCTGGCGAAACGAAACCGTGTCACCAGATGGATGAGGTCTTTCCGGGGCTGCAGGCCGTTATGAAGTCGGCGTGGGGCGGCGGCGCGTTCGCCATCATTCTCGACGACGGCGAGATCGCCGTGGGTGATCCGATCAGCTGGGATGAATCGTCGGAACCGCCGTCGCTCTTCGATCACGTGCCGGCATGAAGGCGACGCTCCGGGCACGGCTTACCCGCCTGCCGCCCGTCCGCTGGTTCCTGGCGATCGAGGACGGCGTGTTCCGCCTGGCCGGCGAAGCCGAGTATCGGCTCGGGATCACGCCGCGCACCACGAAGATCGTACCAGGTCCGTTCGATCGGCTCGTGATGCGCGTGGTGCTGCTCTTCGTGCCGGTGCTTCTCGGGACCTTGGTCATCACAACGGGCGCCACTCGAACACGCGCCCTCTTGGCCATCATCGGCGTCGCGGTGCTACTCTTTACCGCGATGTGGGTCATCGAAGGCCTGCGAGCGGAGCGTGACACCACTCGGCGACCGCCAACCCCACGTCCGTTCGCTCAACCGCAGCCGCCTCGGCGCCCACCCGCGCGCCGTCCGTAGTCTCCGCGCAATCGCAAGGGAGTCTTCCATGCCCCGCCGCACGACCTTTCGCTGGATGGCGCTCAGCGCCGCACTCGTTGGCAACAGCGCCGTCCTCTTCGCCCTCGCCCGGCCGCTCACCGACTACGCCGCCACGCTGATCGGCAAGGACGGCCGCAAGGCGCAGGGTACGGCGACCGTCACGCCCACCAAGGACGGCACCGGGACCGAGATCGCCGTTACGCTGGCCGACGACACGCCGGGGGCCACGCGCCCGTGGCACATCCACAGCGGGACCTGTGAGAAGAGCGGTGGGGTAGTGGGCGGTGGACGTGCCTACGCGCCCATCGTGATCAACGACAAGGGGCAGGGCACGGGTAAGGCCACCCTGGCCGTCGCCTTGGCCGACACCACCACGTACTACGTGAATATCCACGACGCCGCCGCCGCCATGGGCACCATCGTGGCCTGCGGTGACCTGAAGAAGAAGTAGGCGCCCTCAACCCGGTGCCGTCTGTCCAGTACACTGAGCAGAGAGCGTGTTTCGCTATGATTCAGCTATGAGCAAAACGTCCGAATCCCCGTCGCGCGTCCGACGCTACCTTGCCGCGGGCGCGCTCTGGAGCGTCGCCTGTCTCGCCACGGATCTCGGCGCCCAACAGCGCACGACGGTGCTCGATCGCGCGGCGCAGGAACGCGATCGAGCGGCTGCTGCCGCCCGTCGGCTCGCCGGCGCCCAATCGGTGATCGATGGCGTCGTGACCGACACGCTGCTACGACCGCTCGTCAGCGCCGACATCTCGGTGGTCGGCACATCCGCGCGCGTCGTGACCGGGGACAATGGCCGCTTCCGGATGCTGCAGGTGCCGCCCGGCCAGTACCTGATTGTGGTCCGGCGCATCGGTTTCGCGCCGACGTCCGGCATTATCGATGTGCCGGACAAAGACACGTTGCGCCTCTCCTACACACTGCTGCGCTCCAACAACCTGCTCGACACCGTGCGGGTGCGCGGCAGCCGCGTCACCATGCGCATGCTCGACTTCGAGAAGCGCCGACAGCAGGGGCAGGGCCAGTTCATCACACAGGAGGAGATCGAGCGGCGCGGGTCGATCCAGGCCTCCGACTTCCTGCGCTACATGCGCGGGGTGGAGGTGTCGCAGGTGACGACCCAGGCGTTCGCCGGCACTCAGGTCTACTCGCGACGTGAGGCCGGTGGCTTCACCGACTCCCAGCAGCAGCAATCCTGCGCCATGCAGGTCATCCTCGACGGCATCATTTTGCCGCGCAACTTCAACCTCGACCTGCTGCCACCACCCAAGCAGATCTCGGGCATCGAGGTATATTCGGGCGCGGCGACGGTGCCACCGCAGTTTGGTGGAGTCGACCGGCGGTGTGGGGTGGTGGCGTTCTGGACGCGCGACGGATACTGATCGACAGCCGGCCTCGTAGCGAAACGCCCCCGTGAGACAATTCTCACGGGGGCGTTTCGTTCTTCGTACTACTTACTCCGTACTCCGTTAGCAGCCCGGTCCGGCCAGCGCACCGGTCTTACCCGCACGCACCAGGCACTCACCCTGCGGCAACGGTTGCACCCGCGCCACAAAGTGCGCGTTCACCCCCGTGGTGAGGTCCCGCGGCAGCTGGTTGAGTCGGCCATAGCGGCGCATGTCAACCCACCGGTGTCCTTCGAGCAGCAGCGAGTAGCGCTTCTGCTCGAGGATTTCGGTCACGATATCCGCGTCCGGCGATGACGCGGTGAGCGTGCTGGGCGCAAGGCCACCCGAGTTCACGCGGATGTTGTTGATCATCGCGAGGGCCCCAGCCTTATCACCAGTCGCCACCAGGATCTCAGCGCGGAGGAGCATGAGCTCCTCGTTGCGGATGACCGGGATAGACGTGGTGATGGCCGGATAGATCTGGAAGCCCAGCGACGACGGGGAACCCAGCCCCTGCGGCGCATTCCGCACTGGCCGCGCTCCGATCTTGGCCAGGAAGCGGTTGTCCTTGGTGCCGTCGGCCTTGAGGGGCGCATCGGCGTCGATGGACATGTGAGCGTACAGGTCCGTATTGGTGGCCGTCGCCAAGGGATTGGTGACGTCGGGAGCCGCCGCGAACGGGTGGTACACGCCCACATTGTAGGCCGTCGCCGAGGTCGCGTTCACGTTAATGAACGAGGCATCGAGCGCCGTACGGGCCCGCGTCCACGCCGCGCCGCCGCCACCAGCCGTGGCGTGATACGCCGCTGCCCGCGCCGCCATCGCGCGATTGAACTGGCGGAACGTGGCCGGCGTGTTAAAGCCGGTAAATCCCGAGTTCAGGTTGAACGGGAACGCCGCTCCACCCGCCGCCAGATCGGCCGCTGCTTCATCCAGCACGTTCTGGAGGAACCGGTAGACGGAGTCACGCGACACGAACGGCGCGAGGTCCGTCGCTTCCTTGTTGATCTGCACCACCGCGCCGATGGTGTCGCGGGTAGCGATCACCGTGAGCAGCTCGATGCCTTCTATGGTTTTGGCGAAGCCCAGAGCGGCGCGCTTCTGTTCCGCCGTGAGCGTCGACCCCGCCACCGTGTTCTTAAAGTTGAACGCGTCGCGCAGGTTGCCGTACGGGCCGCCCCAGCTGCCCACCGCAAAGCCGGCCGGATCGAGCCGGTTCTGCCCGGAAATCCCGATGAGGTACGCCGACGTGTTGCGCCCTTCCGACGGCGTATACACGTAGGCCTCACGCCCGAACCGGCCAGTCTCGGTGATGAAGCCGCCGCGGCTGTTGCGGTTCTGCCTGAGCAGGCCGGTGGCCAGCAGCTGCAGCGCCTGCGGGTCGGCGCTGGCACCGGCAACCGTGGGCGTGTTGGGGTTGGTGATGTTGAGCGTGTCCTTGCTGCATGCAGCAAGCGACAGCGACGCGAGGGACAGCGCGCCCAGGGTGCGCATGGTCTGCTTGGTCATCCGCGAAGCGCCGGAATTATGAGTGATCGTCATGGATCAGAACCCCACGTCGACGCTGAAGAAGAACTGACGGCTCGGCGGGAACGGCGCGAGGTCGATGAACCGATTGAAGTTCGTGTTACCGAAGTTGTTGAACTCCGGATCGAAGCCCCAGTAATCGGAGAAGAGCGCGAGGTTACGGCCGCTGAGGTTGAAGCGCAGCGACTTGCCACCAGGGATCTTCTGGGCCCACGAATCCGGCGCCTGATAGTTGATCGTGATTTCACGGAGCTTCACGTACGACGCGTTCTGCATGTAGACGCGCGTGTCACCGGCATTGAACGTGTTGAAACGGCACAATCCCAACGTCTCGCCCGTGGCGCACGGACGCGAGCCCGGGAGCATGGAAGTCGGCGCCACGTCATCGTAGTCGCGTGCCTGCTTGCCTTCGTCCCACAGGTTGTTCGTCATGTTCGACACGGAACCGCCCGCCCGCCAGTCCAGCAACGCCGAGAACGTGAAGCGCTTCCACGTAAAGTCGTTGTTGAACGTGGTGGTGTGAATCGGGTTCGCGTCCCCCGTGATCGTGTCACGCACCGCGCCGTTCGCACCCAGCGGCGCATTCGACCAGATGTACGTGGACCGGAGGTTCGGCGTGATGCGATTCCGGCCATACGCCGCACCGAACGAGCCGGGGACCGGGAAGGCCGGAACCGGGATATCGTTGGTGTACTGCACGTTGGCGTTGTAGATGATGCGGCTGGTCCACTCGAAGTTGCCACGGCGGATTGGCACCAGCGAGAGCACGCCTTCGGTACCCAGCACCGACAGCTGACCACCGTTGATGATCTGGTTGCCCAACCCCGACGACGGCGGCAGCGGGAAGGTGAGCAGCAGGTCCTTGATCTTCCGCTGGTAGCGCGTGACTTCAACACCAACGCGCGAACCGAAGAGCTGGGCGTCCATACCGAACTCCAACTCGTTCATGACTTCCGGCTTGATGCCCGTGTTACCGAGCAACCCGTTGGAGACGAGCGAATTCTGGCCACCGATCAGACCACCGTCGGCGTACAGGATGTCGCGATCACCATAGCGCGGACGATTGCCCGACTGTCCCCACGCGCCGCGGAACTTGACTTCGTCGATCTTGTCCGTGAGCGGCTTCACGAAGCGGTACGAGCCCGAGTACTTGGGAAACAGGTAGAACATTCCCCGGTCGCCATTGGCGCTCGAGCGGTCGGCACGGAAACCCGCGTTGAGGGCCATCTTTTCGTCCAACAACAGCACTTGCTCGTTCACGTAATACGACTGGTCGCGGAACTCGTTGCGCGTGTCTTCCGTTGCAATGTCCTGCGCGCCGGCCGCAATCCGGCGCGTGGGGAGCAGACCACGGCCACGGATGCGGTAGATGTCCAGCTTTTGCCGCTCATAGGTACCACCCACTGAGGTGGTGAACGACGTCACCAGCTTGCTGGTGGGGGTCCAGGTCCACACCGCATTCAAACCGGCGTTGGTCTGGAGGCTTGAGACGTTGTTCTGGCCGGCCGTGCCCAGGAAGCCATCGGCGGGTTCAAACTGCAGATAGTTGGGCGAGTACTGCACGCCTTCCTGCTGGAAGCGGTCCACGCCGGTGAGACTCGAGATCTGGACACTGTGACGGGCCGTGCTCAGCGCCGTGTAGTTGAGGCGGATGTTACCGGCCTGACGGAACACCGATTCATCGCTCTGAATGTCACGGATCACTTCAAACGGATTCGCGATCCCCGACCCACCACCGTAAAACGGCATATTGGGGTAGCGGCCGTTCGCCAGCTTGGTGTTCAGGTCGATGATCGCCGGCGTGTAGCCGAACACGTACGTCGGGCTGACACCGGCGTTGTTGTTGTTGCCGAGGCCGCGCTGCAGGAAGTTGCGCGTAACGTCGAGGCCCATGCTGGCGGTGAGCTTGCTGCCGAGCGTCTGGTCGAGGTTGATACGGCCACCGGTGCGCCGGGCGCCAGTGTTGATCATGATCCCCGACTCCTGCCGGTCATTGAGCGAGGCGAAGTACCGGGTGTTCCCCGAACCGCCCGACGACGAAATGAGCGTCTCGTACGACGGATCGGTGCGACCGTAC
>NSHR01000071.1 GCA_002737115.1 Gemmatimonadota bacterium
CGCCAGACGGTTGGCCGAGGCCGCCCACATGAGCGGCGTCTGCCCCCACGCGCCTTCGCGCGTGTCCACCGGCGCGCCCTTGTCGAGCAGTGCCGCGACCGTGGCGGCATCGCCGTTCGACGCCGCGAAATGCAACGCCGTGACCGCACCCGTGGTCGTGACCGCGTTCACGTCGGCCGCCGCCGCCAGCAGCGCCTTTACGGCCGCCGTGCGTCCGTTGCGCGCCGCCAGATGCAACGGCGTGTAGTTGCCGTTGCGCGTGACGGCATCCACGCGCGCCCCCGCATACATCAACATCTGCGCCCCGCCCGCGTCTCCACGCTGCGCCGCCCAGTGCAGCGCCGTCATGCCGTCGGGCTGCGCCGCGTTCACATCGAGCCCCTGCTTGATCAGCACACGCACGCGCGCGCTGTCCCCGCGCATGACAGCATCAGCCACCGGAGACTCGTCGGCCGGCGTGCGCGCCGCGCCCAAGGCCAACGCGGCACCGAATGCCGACGCGAGCACCGCCAGCCGATAGGCCCTGGTCGATCCGAACGGCGATCCGAACTTAGGCATAGGAATTCAGGTTAAGGGCACCTGTGGCGTCACCGAACTTCGTCTGATCGTTCAGGCCGAGCGTGTGCATCATGCTGAGCATCGCATTCGCCATCGGTGTGCCGTCCGGCGCCTTGATGTGCAGGTTGCCGGCCAGCTGCCCTTCCGCCTTGCCCAGCAGGATGAGCGGGCAGCGACGATGGTTGTGCAGGTTCGAGTCGCCCATCGGCGAGCCGTAGATGATCATCGTCTTGTCGAGCATGTTGCCGTCGCTCTCCTGAATGCCCTTCAGCTTATCCAGGAAGTACGGCAGCATCGACACGTGATACTTGTTGATCATGTTGAAGTCCTTCACGCCACGCTCGGTACCGCCATGGTGCGAGGCCGGGTGAAACGGCTTGTCGGTGCCGCTCTCCGGGTACGTGCGGCTGGAGCCGTCGCGTCCCATCTTGAACGAGAACACGCGCGTGATATCCGCCGCGAACGCCAGCGCCTGAATGTCGAACATCAGCTTCACATGCTCGGCGAACGCATCGGGCACACCCGCCGGCGCTTCCGGCAGCTCGCGCGGATCGCCGCTCTGGTTGCGCGCTTCCACGCGCTGAATGCGGCGCTCGACCTCGCGGATGTCCTCGAGATACTTGTCGAGACGGTGACGGTCATCGGGCCCGAGGTTCACCTTGAGCGACGACATCTCCCCCGACACGAAGTCGAGAATGCTGCGACGCGTGCGACGACGGTCGGCTCGTTCAGAGCTGGTACCACCAACACCGAACAGCTTCTCGAACGCGACGCGCGGATCGCGAATGACCGGCAGCGGCTCGGTGGGCGACGACCAGCTGATGGAGTCGGTGTACACGCAGGCGTACCCATACGCGCAACCGCCGGCCTGGTCCACGTTCTCGATGCATAGCTGCATGGAAGGAATCGGCGTGTCCTGCCCGAAGCGCTTCGCGTAGAGCTGATCGAGCGACGTGCCGACGCGCACATCCGATCCTTCCGTTTGGCGCGCGTGCGCCTGCGTGAGGAACGTGGCACTGGACCGGAAGTGGTCACCGCCGATTTCATTCGGCGACGAGGGCTCCGCTTCACGCACGTCCGTGTTGCTGATGATCGTGAGGTAGTCCCGATACTGCTCGAGCGACGACATCGCGGTGGGCGCGAGGTCGAACTGCTTCCCGGCCGCCGCGGGCGACCAGAGGTTGAGCTTCGAGCCGAGTTCGTTGCAGCCGGCGGCCCCGTGCACCATTTCGATGGCCACGAGGCGTGGCGACTTGTTGGCCAGGATGCGCGAGCCACGTCCGGTCGGGATCATCGCATCCAGATACGGCAACGCGATCGTGGCACTGAGGTTCTGCAGGAACTGCCGGCGGGGCATCGCCTTGCCGCTGAGAAAATACATGGTGTGGCGTCTCCGGTATCGTAAACGGGGGTGCGAATCGAGTTCGAAAAGTTCTACGAATGCAGTCAGCGAACGCCGGGCGCCGAAGCGCCCTTCGTTCCCGAGTCAGCCTGCTCCATCACTTTCTTCAGCCGGAACGCGTCGCTCTTCACGACCCCGACGATGAAGTCCTGCATGCGATAGTTGTTGGCCTTCACCTGCGCTTCGATCTTCCGGACGGCGGGATGATCGTAGTACTCCACCCGACGGCCCAAGGCATACGCCATCAGGTTCTGCGTGAAGTTGCGCACCAGCGGCGTGGGCCGCTTCAGCAGCGCCTTCTGTAGTTCGAGTGCGTTGGTGATTTTGGTGCCATCGTAGAAGTCGCCACGGGTGTCGAGCGGCGTGCCGTTCTCACGGATGCGCCACTGTCCGTTCACATCGAAGTTGTCCATCGCTAAGCCGATGGGATCGATAAACACGTGACACGAGCGGCAACTCGGGTTGGCGCGATGCTCTTCCATGCGCTCGCGCGTGGTCAGCATGCGACCTTCCTTGCTGTCACCCGTCTTTTCGAGGTCGGGGACGTTCGGCGGCGGGGCCGGCGGCGGCGTGCCCATGAGCACTTCCATCACCCACTTGCCACGCAACACCGGCGAGGTGCGGTTGGCGTGCGACGTGAGCGTCAGCACGCTCCCATGCCCGAAAATGCCCACGCGGCCAGAGTTGGCCGGATACTCGACGCGACGGAAGTCGGTCCCGACCACACCCGGGATGCCGTAGTGTTTCGCCAGATCCTCGTTCGCGTACGTCCAGTTGGCGGTGTACAGCTCGAGGAAACTGCGGTTCTGTCGCACGAGATGATCGAAGAACAGCTCGGTTTCCTGCACCATATCGTCCGCAAGCTGTTCGCGGAAATCGGGATACTGCAGTGCGTCGGGATGCACCTTTTCGATGTCCGACAACCGCAGCCACTGCGCCGCGAAGCGCGTGGAGAGCGCGCTGCTGCGCTGGTCGGCGAGCATGCGCTTGGTCTGCGCGATCAGCACCGTGGTATCGGTGAGGAGGCCGCGACGACCCAACGACACGAGCTGCGAATCGGGCGGAGCGCCCCACAGGAAAAACGAGAGACGCGACGCCAAGTCGAGGCCGTTCACCGCCACGCGCGAACCCGGCTTGGACACCGCCGGCATCTCTTCCACACGGAAGATGAAGTGCGGACTGGCCAGCAACGCTTCGAGCGCGGTGCGGATACCGAGTTCGAAACCGCCGTCCTTGGCGCCGGCGTCATAGAACGTGAGCAGTCCCTTGAGATCGTTCGGCGCCAGCGGACGACGATACGCCTGGGCACCCAACCGCGTCACGATCTTCTCGGCGCACGGGCGCGCCTCGGACGGCGCCAGCGGGCGGCAGCTGAAAATGCGACGGCGGCTCGGCGTATCCGACACACCGGTTGGGTTGAACGGGCCGGTGACGGCGAACATCTGCACGTGCGACTGCGTGGTGATACCAGCCTGCGAGCCGATCTGCGTGTCGGCAATACTATGGCCGATCGGTGCGATGTTGTCATTCACCGGACCTTCGAAGGTGCGGATGAACGCGGCCGTGATGCGCTGCGGACCGGCCCGCACCGAGATTGGCTTGGTGCGGATTTCCATGCCGTTCGGGTCGGCCTGCGACATACCACGGTCAACCTCGAGCACGGCCATGCGCTCGCCATTCACCGAGATCTCAATCTTCTCGTCGAACGGCGCGGCGGACCCGAACAGCTGGCCCGTGGGAATCGCATGCAACGTGATCGTGAACACGTACTCGCCATCGGCAGGGAACGTGTGCGTCACCGACGTGCCACCGCGCGTGCCCGCCGGTGCGCCTTCCACCGGATCGACCTGCGACGCCAAGCGCGCAATCTTGTAGCTCGACGTGCTCACGCTCGCCTTCGGGTCACCCACGGCCAGGCGGCTGATTTCGCTGGCCGCGTCGAGGTAGGAATCGAGGAGCGTGGCCGACGGCATCTGCACGTCGGCGATGTTGTCGAAGTTGGCGCTCTTGGTATCGAGCGGCAGCCATGACTCCGCCTTGATGTCGACGCCGAGGAGATCCTTCACGGACCGCTCATACTCGGCGCGATTCAAGCGCTGAAAGGTGCGCGTGCCGGGGTTGGGATTGAGCGCGTAGCGCGCGTCCATCATCCGTTCGAGTGTACCGGCGAGCACGTCGAGCGTGTCGCCACCCGGCTTCGGACGTCCCGGCGGCGGCATCATGCCCGCGCGCAGCTTGCCGATCATCTTTTCGGCGAGTTCCGGGCTGCCGTTAATGCTCGCCATGTCGAAGCTCTGCAGCGACAGGTTGCCCTGTTTGCGCTGCTCGCTATGACAGCCGGCGCAGGTCTTCTTCACCACGTCGGTCAGCGCCGAAGGCGCGATCGCAGTCGGGGCGGGCGCCAGCACGGGATGCCCGAGAGCGCGGCGCGTAGGCGCTACAGGACGCGCCGGCGGGTCGGACAGTGGTGCGTCGAATGCAGCCATCGTGGCGAGCGGCGATGTCAGCGTCGGATTCGTCGGCGGATCGGGTCGATCAATGATCGCGACGGCGAGGAGCGACAGGCCACCAACCGAAGCAGCAACCAAGGATTTCATCCTCGGAACTCCAGGCTCAGGCGGGAACGGACAGGATACGGCAACGTGAACGGCTTCTTAAGGTACGCGCACAGAGTGGAGAATGCTGAGATCTTCAACACTCTTGCCCTCAATTTCGTTCGGGGTCATATAAGCCGTATCCTAGGGGCAACCCTGCCCCTTTCCCACCTGGAGGACTCTCCGTGCGCCCCTGCTGGATGCTGTCGGCCGCTGCTGTGGCCGTCTCTCTGAGCGCTGTCTCCCCCCTGCCCGCTCAGACGCGCCTGAATCCCGTGATCGACCTAATTGCCAAAAAGCAGCCGGTGTTCGGTCTGTATGGCCCCGCCAACCGCCGTACGCGCCCTGGTCAACCCGCTCCCTCTCCCGACTCCGTCAAGTCGCCAGCGCAGCTCGCCACCGAAGCGCTGGGCTACACGAAGAACGACTACATCTTCGACGGCAGCATGGAAGGCGACTTCGAGGCGGCCCTGCCGCAGTTCGCCGCCTTCTCGAAAGGCATGGTCGATCAGGGCTCTCTGAAAAAAGGAAAGTCGCCGCGCTTCACGCACCCGATTTACGTGAAGACCCACGATATCTCCCCCGATCCGGCCCTCGCCGCTAGGCGCATTGGACAGCAGCTCAACCTTGGCGTGGCGGGCGTGGTGTTCGTCGATGTGGACAGTCGGGAGGAGCTCGAGCAGGGACTGGCCGCCATGCGCTTTAAGAGCAACGGCGGCACGCGCTCCGACGACGTGGGCGACGCGCCCGCCATGTGGGGGATGACGACGGCCGAGTACAAGGCCAAGGCCGACCTGTGGCCGCTCAATCCGAAGGGCGAGCTCTACAACTTCACGATCGTGGAGAGCAAGGCGGGACTGGCCAAGATTCGTGAAATCGCCGCCGTGAAGGGCGTGGGTGTGCTCTTCCCCGGCGCGGGTACGCTCCGCGGCGTGTTCAGCACCACCGATGCGGCGGGCAAGCGCACGTTCGACGAGAAGGCGTGGGAAGCGGCGATCCAGTCGGTGCTGGCGGCCTGCAAAGAATTCAACGTGCCGTGCGGCTATCCGGCCGGTGCCGCCGACATCGAAATGCGCATGAAGCAGGGATTCAGCGTGTTCGTGATCGGCTGGGGCGAGCCGGGCTTCAAGGCCGTCGAGATCGGCCGCGGCGTCTCGGGGCGGTAACGCCCCGCGCGATACCTGGAAACGAAGAAGGCCGCCGATGCGCAGTGCATCGGCGGCCTTCTTCACAGCTTCGACCGACGACCCTTACGGGTTGCGATCAAGGCAGCCGGCGAACTTCGGGTTGTTCCGCTCGATGAACGGGATCACGAGGTTCACGTCGGTGCCGTACGTATTGCCCGGGCGATACCGCATGTTGCCAACCGGGAACACCGTCGCCGCCGTCCGGCTGTACTGCCGGATGAGCCGACGCATGTCGCCCAACCGATGGCCGGTGAGGAACAGCCAGTAGGCGCGCTCCTTGAAGAGCATGTCCACGGCCGCGGCCTGCGTGGTCGGCGACGCCGCCAGCGGAGCAATCGCGGTTGCCAGACCAGTGGCCCGCAACGTGTTCAACTGCGCGAACACCGCGTCGCGATCGGCCTGCGTGGCGCCCTGCAAACGGGCCTCCGCTTCGATGAGGCGCGCTTCGATACCATCGGCCAGCGTAAACGGCGCAGACTGCGACGTGTACTTGAGCTGACGCGGCAGGTTCGTGCTGGTGCCGTCGAATCCAAGGTTGGCCGTTGCCACCCAAGGCACGCGCGGATCAGCCGGCGTGACGAGGTAGTCGATACCGTTCGTGCCTTCGAGCGTGGTCACCGTGTATCGCGTGCCCGCGTTGTACATCGCCGACCAGAGACCGTTGGTCTGACGACCAGTGGCGATCGAGTGGCTGAGCACATACTTGTAGCTCGTGGCCACGCCGCTCACCGCCGCTGCCGCCTGGGCAAACTGCCCCTGGTTGAGCAACACGCGCGCCTTGCCGATCGAGGCCAAGCTGCGGTAGTTCGTGCCCGTGGCGTTCGCGAGTGCGGTATCCATCGACGCGGACGCGCGGGTGTACACCTGCGCCGTAGTCAGCGGGCTGCCATACTCGAAGTCACCGGTCGCACTGACCTTGCTGAACGGCACGCCGGAGCACCAGGCCTCACCGAACGCCGTCTCGGTAAAGCCGCGAATCGCGAACATCTCACTGAGTGAGTCTTTCACGGCCGCGGTCGTCGGCTTCGTCACGATCCACTTCTCGATCGTCGACGCGAGACTGGCGCGGGCCAGTTGCAGTTGCACGTACGGCGCTTGCACGGCACCCCCGAGTACTTCACTCGAGCTACGTCCGTCCGTGTTGTACCGGTCGGCGAAGGTATCCGTGGTGTTGAGCTCATCGCCCAGGTTTCCAGAGACGACAACGAACCCATCCTGGGTACCGGAGTACGATACGATGAAGTCCTGCATGGCGCCGTTGCGCAGCGTGGTCACACCAAGGCTGCCACCAATGGCGGCCTCGGCGATCACGTCAGGCGTGGGAACCGAGAGAAGATCCGAGCTGCACCCGGCCACCGCAAACACGGCAGCCATGGCGCCCACTGGACGGATCACCCGGCGTGCGGAATTGAAGAATCGCATGGATGTGGGTCGTCTCAGAAGGAGAAGTTCATGCGCAACGTCATGATGCGCAGAGGCGGCGTGGAGAAATACTCCTCGTTGCCGCGGGCGTCGTTGTTCGACTGTGCAGCTTCGGGATCAACGCCGGTGTAGTCCGTGATCACGCCCAGGTTACGGCCAGTGAGGACAACGCTCCAGCGCGACGCGCGGACCGCATTCGCCCACTTGGTCGGCATTTCGTACGCCATCGAGAGTTCACGGAAGCGCGTGAACGAGCCGTTCTCGAACATGCCCGTGTACACCGCCTGCGACGTCGCCAACGCATTGGCCTGTTCCTGCAACGACGCGCTCTTGTCGTAGCGGCCGCGGCAGGTCACACCGTTCATGCACTGGTGACGCAGGGTGTTGTTGAACTTCCGGAAGCCCCACTTGCTGTCCACCTGACCCGAGATCTTCAACTTCTTACCGAAGAGCTCGAGCGCCGGCGAGAAGGCGATTTCACGCGTCGGGAACGTGTTGCCCAGGTAGACCGCCGTGTCGCTGAACGTCAGCTCACTGAGGGCCTTGTTCGCATTAAACGTGATGATGCCGTCGCCGTTCTTGTCGGCGAAGCTGATGGTCTTATCCCACAATCCGAACAGCGGGTAGCCCGGACGATTCTGCTGCGTATTTCGATTGCCGGAGGCGATGGGGTTCACGCCTTCGCCCAGCTTCGTCATGCGGTTCTTGTTCGTCGAACCCGTGAACGTAAACGAGAGCGCCGCGACCTGCGCGTCGACAATGCGCTGGTTCCACGTGAACTCGACACCCTGGTTCTTGATGTTGCCGATATTCACGAACTGCGTGGTGAGGCCAGACAGCGACGGGGCGATCTGCCGCTGAATCAGGGCGTCGTTCGTGCTCTTATTGTACGACGTCACTTCAAGGTTCGTGGCACCGGAGAACATGGCCAGGTCGAAACCGAACTCGGTCTCGGCCGAGAATTCCGGCTTCAGGTTGGCGTTACCCAGCGATCCGAGCGACGCGGCCGGGGCATCGCCACTGGCCGTGGTGAGCGGACCCGGCGAGTAGAAGCGCACAGCGTCGGTGGCACCCGGGATCTGACCCGACGCGCCATACGTGCCGCGCAAACGCAGCGAGTTCACGAACTCCGGGAGCGGCAGGAACGTCTCGTCGGAGATCAGCCATGAGGCGCCGAGCTTCGGATAGTACACGGAGCGCGTGTTGGCACCGAAGGCGCTGGCGGCGTCACGACGCATGCCACCCGTGATGAACAAGCGATCGCGCAGGGCGATCTGCTGCTCCACGTAGTAGCCGAGCGTGCGGCGCTCGTTGATGCTCTGCGTGCTGGAGCGCGTGGCGGCGGACGACACCGTGACACCGCCCGGCGGCAGGCCGATACCCGTACCGACCGTGGAGCCCACGGCGTTGCGGATGTACTGCATACCGATGCTCGTGGTCGACTTCAGCCAATCGGTCAGCTGGAACGTGCCGGTAGCACCATAGTCGGCGGTTTGCTGATTGATCTCAGAGCGCAGGCTCGTGATGTTGCCCTGGCGCGTCGTGCCGGTGTTCGGACCTTCACCCACCTTCGCGATGAAGAGGTCGTTGCGGCTCGTAAAGTCTGAGCCGATCGCGGCGCGGGTGGCGAGCCACGTGGTCGGCGACCACTGCGCGGACACGCTGTTGATGAAGCGATTGAGCCCCTGCTTGGTGGTCTGCGACAACACGTCGCCCAGCATGAAGGCACGATAGCCACGGAGCGAATCACCCTGCGCATCGACCAGGTCGCCGCGCCACGGTCCACCAAGCGCCAGCACCATGAGGCCATTGCCGTTGTCTTCGTTCTGCGGCAAACGCAGCTCACTGTTCACGTAGCCGGACGACGCCTGCACGAAGAGTCCCTTGCGAAGCTCAGCGTTCACGTTCGCGCGGAAGCTGTTACGTGCTAGGGCATTCGGACGCACGATGTCCGAGGGCAGCTCGGTCACGCCGCGACGCGTCTTGAGGCGCGCGATTTCGTTGTCGGGCAACTTGTAGATGCCCGTTTCGGCTTCGGTCTGACCCGACACGAAGAACTGCACTTTATCGTTGCCACCCGACGCCTGCAGGTTGTACTGCTGACGGTTGCCGTCGCTGATCGGGCTGAGGCGCGGATCGTTCAGGATGTTGCCACGCGAGAGCGAATCCACCGACGTGCAGGTGCCAAGGGACACGGCAGTCAGCAAGCAGGGCACGGCCCGAGTGGGAGAGGCGGCCGTCCGGCCCCACAGCTGCCACAGATCGGGATACACGGCCGTGTTCTCGATCTTGCCGTTCTCAACATTGAGGCTGTAGTTCGTCTTGCCCGACTTACCGCGCTTGGTCGTGATGACGACCACGCCGTTCGCCGCTTCGGTGCCGTAGAGCGTGGCGGCCGACGGGCCCTTCACAATTTCGATGGTCTCGATCTCGGACGGGTTAATGTCGTCGAGACGCGACGGACCAGAGCCACCGACGCCGAGGCCGTTGCTCGTGGTCGACGTGGCGCGCACACCGTCGATGACGACGATGGGATCGTTCGACAGCGAGAACGAGTTCTGGCCGCGGATACGGATACGCGAGCCGGTACCCGTGGCGCCGGTCTGCACGACCTGCACGCTGGAGGTACGACCCGAGAGCAAGCTGCCCATGTTCGACACGGGGAGCTCAGCGAGCTTTTCGGCCACGTTGATTTGCGCCGTGGCGTTCGCCAGTTCGACCTTACGCTGCTGGCCGGTCACCGTGGTGACCACGGCGGCGAGCGAGAAGGCGGCCTGCTTGATCTGCACGTCGGCAACCACCGGCGTGGCGCCAACCGTCACCGTGAGCTTCTGCGCTTCGTACCCGATGCGATTCACATCGAGCGTGACGGAGCCCGTGGTGGTCACGCGAAGCGTGTACCGGCCGTTCTCGGCCGTAAGCGTCCCGTTCTGCGTGCCAGCAACCAGCACGCGAACCTGGGACACAGGAGTCCCGGTAGCGGCGTCAGTCACCCGGCCAGAAATGGTGACGCCGGCGGCCCGTGCTTCCGCACGCGGCGCAGCCGTCAAGGAAGCACCGAACAGCCCTGCGAACAGGGCGAGTCGTGCGCATGCAGCGGCCAGTGGGCGGCTGAAAGCGAAATGATGTGCCAAGCGAAAACGCTCGCCACAATCAGTCGCGATGGGTCCGAACAATCGCATCTCGTGACTCCCTCAGAGAGCTAGATCACTCAACGGCCACCCAGCGTGGCCGAACATGGCGCGGCCAAAATCGGTCATACGCCGAACGGCGCACGATCCAGTTGGCCATGCCACTATGGTGCACGGGGGTCGAAACACCCGATTGGCGCGAGGGGGACGGGCGGACGCTGCGAACCATGCGCATCGAACCCGAATGCGTGGCAAGCACGCGGTGGGACCTTCTGAAGGACAACTGTACTACGCGGTACAACAGCCCGAACCGACAATCCGTCACCGAGGGCCGCGAAAACCGGTCGCGCCGCTACCGGACTGGTATCGGACTGAAACAATATGACCGCGGGAGGGTACGGCGCGGCACGTCCCCTGTCAACGCCGAACGGCGTTTAGGGCGCGCCGACGGCACTAGTCAGTCCCCCGCCGACGGACGAGACGTCCGCCGACGGGGACGACAGGAATTACGGAGCGATCGGCGAAGGAGGCGGCGCCGGCAGCTCGAACTTCAACGCCGACATCGTGACCGAGTCCGCCACCAGCGGCGTGTCGCCAGCCGGCAGGCCGTTCAACTTCATGATGTACACCACGGACATCAGATACTGGTCCCGGGTCAGGGAGCCAGGTCCGTCGTCGGGCATCGTGGTGCGGATCTGCTCGTACAACTCGAACAACGACCGACCAACCCACTTCGTTTTGAAATCGGCGCTGGTGACGTCTTTCGATTCATGGCACGCCGAACAGGTGGCGGTCCACACCTTCGCCCCCTCGGCCGCCTGGGTTTCAGTATACAGCTTCGCGCTGTCGGCCACGAACATCGCGGCGCGCAGCGACGGCACGACGAGCGGACGCTGGGCCGACATGCGGCTGCCGCCAAATACGCTGGCGGCGACCACCGCGGCGAGGAACGCGCTCGGGAAATAGTTACGAATCGTCATGGAAGTTCAACGTGTGTCGAGGACCGAACGCTGACAAGAGGTGACGTGCGCGGCATCCCTGGGTCCGTTCGTGAAGGGTCGATTGCAAATGCGTGAACGGGCTGGCATCTTCGCCGTATGTCGAATACCCCGCCCGATCCTGAACGTTTGGATCTCTCCGAAGATCCCACGGCCCTCCCCCGCCGCGACTTTCTGAAGCTGGCCGGCGTCGGCGCCGGTGCGCTCCTCACCTCTGGCTGTGCCTCCGCCGGTGCCTTTACCGCCGCCGCACCCGTGCGCGGCATCGAGCGTGGCCGCGCCAAAGATGGCGGCGTGGGTCACGTTGTCGTGATCGGGGCCGGCGCGTGGGGGGGCTGGACCGCCTATCACCTCCGCGAGCGCGGCGCCCGCGTTACGCTCATCGACGCCTACGGCCCCGGCAACTCCCGCTCCACCAGCGGCGACGAGACGCGCGGGATCCGTTCGTCGTACGGCGATCGCGCGACGGGCGAGCTCTGGACCCCGTGGGCACGCGCCGCCATCGAGCGCTGGCGGCTCTTCGAGCAAGAATGGGCACCGGTGTTCCGGACGTCGTACTTCCATCAAACCGGCGACGTCATCATGCGCGCCACCGCCGAGCCGTTCATCACGAAGACGCTCGAGTTGTGGAAGGCGAACAACGTGCCACACGAAGTGCTCAACGGCGCCGAGCTGCGCAAGCGATATCCGGTCATCAAAACCGATGACATCACGATCGCCATCACCGAACCCGATGCTGGTGTCGTGCGCTGTCGCGCCGCCACGCAGGCCGTCGCCGCCGTCGGCGGGAAGATGGGGGTGAAGCTCGTCATCGGCAGAGTGCGTCCCGGCCCGATTGTGAACGGCTCGATGGACGGCGTCATTCTGGAGGACGGCACCGTCGTTCGCGGCGACTCCTATGTCTTCGCCTGCGGTCCGTGGTTGCGCAAACTATTCCCGTACATGGAAAATAGAATGCGCGTACCCATCGGCGTGGCCTGCTACTTCGGTGTCCCCGTTGGGGACTCGCGCTTCACCTTCCCCAATCTTCCCAGCTTCAACTTCCCCGGCGTTACCGGCTGGGCGGCGCTGCCGGTCGACAATCGTGGCTTCCGCGTACGCGGAGCTATTGCGCCGCCAGCTCCACCAGCCGGCGCCGCCGACGCGGCGCCAACGGCCGCCACACGGACCGCCGGGGCGCCCGTACCCGCCGATCCGCTCCAGCAGGATCCCGACACCAGCAGCCGTTGGGCCAGCCAGGAGCGTATCGACGGCTCCCGTCGCTTTCTCGCCGCGCGCTTTCCGCTGCTCGCCAATGCCCCGCTACTCGAAACACGCGCCTGCCACTACGAATCGAGCGTGAACGGCAACTTCATCATCGATCACGTCCCCGGCACCTCCAACGCGTGGATCGCCGGCGTCGGTCAGGCCGAGGGCTTCAAGTTCGGCCCGGTCGTCGGCGAGTACGTCGCCCAGCGTGTGCTCGGCATCACGGGTGATCC
>NSHR01000072.1 GCA_002737115.1 Gemmatimonadota bacterium
CGACGGCGACATCATCGACATCGACGCGAACGCTGGCACGATGTCGGTGCGGCTGTCCGACGAGGAACTGGCCGCACGCCGCGCGGCATGGGCCCCACGTCGTCACGACTTTCAGTCTGGGGCCATCTGGCGCTATGCGCAGACGGTCAGTCCGGCGCGATACGGCGCCGTGGTGCATCCCGGCGGGGCGGCGGAGACGCACAATTACTTCGAGTCGTAAGCACGAAGCGCTGATGGTAGAACGGCCAACGGCTTAGGGTGCAGGAAGGAGCGTATTAGGAAGGAGGGGGCAGGGAAACGGCGCTGTCCTGCGTCCTCCACCCTGAAACCCTCCGTCCTGCTTCCTAGGCGGTTGGCCGTTTCAGGATTCCGCCGAGGCGACGACGTCGACGCTCGTTACGTGCAGCGTCAACGAGTGCGCGAAGCTGACAAACCCCACGGTGCGGGCCAGGGCGCGCGCCGCGTGGTCGCGAACGGCGAGACGCACGACAGGGAGGAGTCCCTGGCTGAGTACGTGGCGCACGAGGGCGTGGACGACCGCGTGTCCGTAGCCCATACGACGATGGCGCGGCGACACGAGGACGCGGACCCGGGCCAACAGTCCTTCCGGGGCTTCGACGGTGGCCAACGCCACCAGCACGCCACCCTGCAGCGCGCCAACGCGATGCGGCGAATCGAGGCCGCCGCCGCCCTCGTTCCATGCATCCGGCGACACATCGTGGCGCAGCATGTCGAGGACGAAGCGGCTCGGATCGTACACGAGCATGCCCGCAACTTTCGGCGCAGGCGAGAGGGTCGACTCGTCCAACAGCTCGACGGCCGACGGGTCATCGCTCACGGTCAACCGGGCGGTACGGAGTGCGATCACGGAACCGGGCGAGGCCTCAAGGCGCGTGAGCGAGAGTAACGCGTCCACCTCCGCTGGCTCGAGCCCGAGCTCCTCCTCGCCACTCGGGACCGAGACCAGACCCGCGCCGTCACGCACGAACGTCCGCACCACCCGCTGCTCGTCGCCGTGCCGTTCGACGGTCGCGACGCGCTGCCGTTCCAGATAGCCAACCGGACATCCGAGCGACATCGCGTAGGAGCGCAGCGCATCCGCGACGCTGCGGGCGTCGAGTGACGCCCGAAGGCCAGTCGATGTGTTCGGCATGATCCCCCAAACATGGCGAGTCTGGACTAATAGTCCTATAGGCAAGTGTCTAATTGTCAAGAATTTCTAGCACTCGCTCAATCTCGGCCTCGGTGTTGTAGCAGTGCGGTGACAGGCGGACCGCGCCCTCCCGGACGGTATGCGTGATCTGCGCCGTCGTCAGCCGGGCGGCCATCGCCGCCAAGGACTCGGAGGCGAACGAGATCACCCCGGCCCGCCGGGCTGGATCGGCCGGCGTGACCAGCCGGACGTCGGGGCGCGACTGCGCCCACTCGACGATCCGCGTGCCAAGCGACGTAATGTGAGCGGCCACCGCCTCCACCCCGATGTCGAGCAGCACCCGGGTCGAGGCATTCGCGACCGCGAAGTCCTGATAGGCCAGCGTGACGACTTCGAAGCGACGCGCATCGTCGAAGAAGTCGTAGTCGTAGTCGGTGAGACGGGTGTAGTCGGTGGAGGTCTTCATGCACGCCCAGCCCACGTCGATCGGGTCGATGGCCGTGATCAGCTCGCGCCGCACGTACACAAAGCCGGTGCCCCACGGGCTGAGCTGCCACTTCTGGGCGCCGCTGGCAAAGATGTCGATCGGCAGCGCGTGCAGGTCGATCGGTCGCACGCCGCAGCCCTGAATGCCGTCCACGATGAAGAACACGCCGCGCTCACGACAGGCGTTGCCGATACGGGCGAGGTCCGCGACAAACCCCGTGGCGAACTGCACCCACGACACCACCACCGCCACCACGTCGGGGCGCGCGATGGCGGTCACCAGCGCATCCTCGTCGGGGAGCCCGTGCTTTCTCGGAATCAGCTCGAGGGTGATGCCGCGCGACCCCAGCGCCTGAAAGGGATACACGCAGCTCGGAAACTCCCCGTCGAAGGTGAGAATCGTGCCGGGGCGCAGCGGCAGCGCCCGTGCCGCGAGATTCAGCCCGTAGGTCGTGTTGGGCATGAGCGCAATTTCATCGGCGTCAGCACCGACCAGGGCGGCGAATTGCGCCCGCGCGGTTGCGGCGGCATCGAGCATCCCCTGAAACGGCAGCAGATGCGGCTGCGCCCGCATGCGGCTCCACGTATGCGCCACCTCCACCGCCGCGGCTGGCATCGGCCCCACGCTGGCGGCATTCAGGAAGATTGCCGGATCGTTGGCCATCCAGGCGTACTCGCGGGCGCGGAGCGCCGCGACGTCGTGCGATGTGGTCATGAGCGGCTCCTCGAGAAAGCCCGAGTGCGGGTGAAACGAGAAAACAGCCTTATGGCAGGCGACGGGCGCCGCGCGGGTCGAGGGCATCACGCAGCGCATCGCCAAGCAGATTGAACCCGAGCACCGCGACACCAATCGCCAGCCCCGGCGCCAGGCTGGTCCACGGCGCATGGCGCAGCTGTGACAAATCACGGCCATCAGCGATCATCGCGCCCCAACTTGGCGTCGGCGGTTGTACGCCAAGTCCCAGGAACGACAATGCCGCCTCGGCCATGATGGCACCGGCAATACCGAGCGTCGCCGCGATCACGACGGGCGCGATCACGTTCGGCAGCACATGACGCAGCAGAATACGACGATCGCGCGCACCGAGGGCGCGCATCGCCTGCACGTACTCGAGTTCGCGCACCACCAGCACCTGTCCGCGTACCAGTCGGGCCATGCCGGCCCAGCCAACGACGCCGATCACGGTGCACACCACCGTGAGCGAGGGCTCAAAGGCCGCCGCCATCGCGATGAGCAGCAACAGCGACGGGAACGCCAGCGTAACATCGGCGAGCCGCATGATGATCTCCTCCGTCCACCGGCCACGGTATCCGGCCACCAGACCGAGTACGAGACCGATCGACAACGAAATCCCCTGCGACGCCAGACCCACCAGCAGCGAGATGCGGGCACCGTGCACCAAGCGCGACCACACGTCGCGTCCTTGTGCGTCGGTGCCGAGCCAGTGCGCGCCGCTCGGCGCCTGCAGCGCGTTGCGCAGGTTGATCTGAATCGGATTGGTGCCTTCGATGAGCGGCGCCAACAGCGCCGCCAGGATCAGCGCGGCGATCACGCCAAGTCCAACGCGAGCGCGACGATCGTCGCGCATGCGCGCCCACGCGGCAGTCGCCACCGTCGGTGCCGACGAGGCGGCGGCGATCATGACGGCCTCATGCCGACGTCAGCATCGGCGCGATGGCGGCCGACGCGACCCGCGACCCCGAGGCCAGCGACAACACCTCGGCCGCGTCATCGACGAACTGCGGCCAGCCGTGCAGTAAGGTGGCGCGCTCTCTCGCCGCGTGGCCCATCGCCTCGTACGCCGGGCGATCCGCAATCAGCTGCGCCAGCTCGGCCACGATCGTCGGAATATCGACATCGGGCATCACGAAGCCGGTGAGGCGCGACGCCACCATCGACGAAAACGACAGGGCCGCTGGCACCACAACGGGAATCCCCCGCTGCATGGCAGCAATCGTGGCGATGGCCCCGTCGTCGCCGTCGGCGGTGATCCACACGGCGGACGCATCGATCTCGTCCACCAGCAACAGCGTATCGATCGGTGCGACCTGCACGAACGCGGTGAGGCCAAGCGACGCCGCGTGCACGCGTGTGGACTGCAGTGCCGCGACTTCACCCAGCAACACGATGCGCAGTGACGGATGCCGACCCACCAGCCGTGCCGCCGCCCGCAGCGCGACGGCGGTGCGTTCATCATGGTCCGCCGCTGGCACGATCCATAAGGCCGCCGGCACGGCCTCGCCGGCGGGCAGCTCAGCGCGCACGTGGCGTGACGAGGGCCCGGGCCAGCTCACCGCGATTGGGTCGCGTCCCCACGACGTGAGGCGGGTGCAGGCGTCTGCCAATCGGGAACGCCAGGTGAGCGCCGCCGGTCGCCGGTCGGGCGCATCCTCACCAACTGACCAACGACGCACCACCCCACCGCGTCGCCCCGTGGCCATCGCCGCCAACAAGCTGTCGGGCTCACTGTGCACCAACACCGCGTCGGGACGTAACGCGGCCACGATGCCACGCGCACTCCTGATGCGCGCGAACGCGCCCTGTCCGGCAATGCCGCGCACGGGCAGACGCGGGAAGGTGGCCTCGACAGATCGCTCCAGCGCGCTGCGACTGAGGCAGGCCACGGTGACGATATCACCGCGCGCGGCGAGCTCCGCGCCGAGCGTGATCAGCACGCGAGCACCAGACGTCCACGACGCGGCCGTAGTGAGCATGAGGACGCGCACCGATCAGTCGCTGCCGCGATTGAACTGCAGGGCATGCAGGCGCGCATACGCGCCGTTGCGGACCAGCAGATCAGCGTGCGTACCCTGCTCCACGAGCTGCCCGCGCTCGAGGACGAGAATGCGATCGGCGTGCTGAATGGTGGCGAGTCGGTGCGCGATCACGAACACGGTGCGCCCTTCGAGCAACCGGTCGATCGCTTCCTGCACCAACCGTTCGCTCTCCACGTCGAGCGCCGAGGTGGCCTCGTCGAGAATGAGAATGGGCGGATCTGACAAGAGCGCCCGCGCGATCGCCAGCCGCTGACGCTGTCCACCCGACAAACGCGAACCGCGCTCGCCGAGATTGGTGTCCCATCCTTCGGGGAGTTCCTGAATGAACGACATCGCATTGGCGGCGCGGGCCGCCGCGTCGAGCTGCCCCTGCGTGACCTTCGTGCGACCGAAGGCGACGTTCGCCCGCACGGTATCATTGAACAGCACCGTATCCTGACTCACGATTCCCGTGAGCGAGCGCAGCGCATCGAGGGTGATGTGCCGCAGGTCGACGCCGTCGAGCGTAATCCGGCCGCTGGTGGGTTCGAGGAACCGCGGCACCAGGTCGATGAGCGTGCTCTTGCCCGCGCCACTCGCGCCAACCAGGGCGATCACCTCGCCCTTACGCGCCGAGAACGATACGTCGGACAACGCCGGCGCGTCGTCGCCATACGCGAACGTGACGTGGTCGAAGGCCAGCGACGTCGTGAAGGTTGGCGCGGTGTTCGTGCCCCGATCAGCAGACGTCTCCGTGGGCGAATCGATTACGTCGAAAATGCGCTCAGCGCTGGCCAGCGACTGCTGGGCCGCCGCCGGCACCTGCGACAGCTGCTTGAGCGGCTGCAGCAGGCGCATCACCCAGATCAGGAAGGTGACCAGCAGCGCGCCATCGAGCGACTTCTCGACGAGCACCAGGCGTGCGCCGAACCAGAGAATCGAGACGGCCATGACGGCACCAAGCGTCTCCGTGACCGGACCCGACATCAGCGCCAAGCGCCCGATGCGCACGTAGCCCTGCGCGAAGGCGGCATTGCGCGTCACGAACCGCTGTTCTTCGCGCACTTCGGCCCCATACGATTTAATGAGCCGAATGCCGCTCACCACTTCCTGCACCATGCTGGTGATCTCGCCCTGCTCGTTGCCCATGCGGCGATACCCCTTGCGCAGCTTGCGCAGCACGGGCTGCAGCGAGAGGACCGTGAGCGGAACCACCACCAGCGAGGCCAGCGACAGTTTCCATGACACCGCGAACATGATCGCGATGGTGGACACCACCTGCGCCGTGCTCCAAATGGAGCGCGTGACGAGCTCGGTGACGACGGCCTTGGCGTTCGTGGTGTCGGTGAGCATACGCGAGATCACCTGCCCAACTTTGTTGGCGGTGAACCAGCTCATCGGCAGCCGCAGCAAGTGCGCATAGAGCGCATCGCGCAGATCGCGCACCACGAATTCTTGCAGCTGCGCACCGATCTGCCCGCTCAGCCACACCAGCACATTCTTGAGCGTGACCGCCAGCAACACCAACACGATCACGTTGCGCAGGGATCCCATCTGATCGGCGGGATTGAGCAGAAAGCCGATGGTCGTGCTGAGAATGGCCGACACGACCTTGTTGCTCGGAATGAGCTGTGGCTGCTCAAACAGCGCGTTGAGGAACGGAATCAGCAGCGTGAACGAGAAGACGTCGAACACCGCGGCCAGCAGGTTGAGCGACACCACGCCCACCAGCTTCGAGCGATGGGGGCGCACGAACCTCCAGAGCCGTCCCCAGAGTCCCTGCGGTGCGCTCATCGCTTTGGCGTGAGCAGGGCGACCGGCAGGATGCACTCCTCGGGCGAGACACCACCGTGCAGGAAGGATCCACGGTACCGACTCTGGTACTCACGCAGCTTGGTGGGATACACAAAGAACGTGTCACCGGCCGCCATCAGCGTGTTGTTGCCGGGGCCGCGGTGCGGCAAGCGCAGGTCGTCGGGATTCGTGAACAGCAACGCCTGCTCCGGACGTTCGGCCCGCAGATCCTCGCCGAACTTGTACCGCAGGTTCGCGGTGGCATCACGCTTGGCAAAGATCGTAGCTGGAGAATTACAGTGCAGCGCACCATGATCGCTGGTGATGACCACCGAGATATTGCGGCGCGATGCTTCCTTGAGCAGCGTAAACAGCGACGACCGTTCGAACCACTGCTTCGTGATGGCGCGCAGCGCGATTTCGTCACGCGCCACTTCAAACAGAATCATCGACTCGCTGCGGCCATGCGTGAGCATGTCGACGAAGTTGAACACGAACGCATGAATGCCTTCGCCGGCGATGGCGCCCGGCAAGTGGCGCTCCAGATCGTCGGAGTCGGCGGCGGTCGTGATTTTGTGATAGCGCACGGGGGCCTGCACCTTCAGCTCCTCGAGATGCGCCACCAGCAGATCGCGCTCGTGCAGGTTGAGCGCGTCGTCGTCCTTCTCGCCCCACCAGTCGGGAAAGCGCGCGGCGATTTCCCCTGGGAACAGCCCGCTGAACAGCGCATTCCGCGCGTAGGGCGTGGCGGTGGGGAGAATCGAGTAGTAGTGCGTGGTTTCCACGTCGTACAACGGGGCCAGCAGCGGTTCGAGCACGCGCCACTGATCCACCCGCAGGCAGTCGATGACCACGAAAATCGCCTTGCGATCACGCGCCAACACCGGCATCACGAATTCTGTGACGACGTCGACGGAGAGGGGTGGCCGGTCGCCTTCGAGCTCACGGAGCCAGCGCGGATACTCGGTGCGGATGAACGTCGCGAACTCGCGATGCATGTCGGGATAAAGGCCGCGCAACGACTCGTGTAGCCCCATCTCATCGGCCGCGGCGAGATCGACGTCCCACTGCATGAGCTCGGCAAAGCGCTCGATCCAGCCGCGCCAATCGAGCCCCGCGTATCGTTCGGCCTCGATCGCACGGAACCGCTCCACGAACGCGCGAGCCAACGCCTGCGAGCGAATCAGCGGCCCTTCGAGGATGCGGGTGACGACCGTCAGCACCTGACGCGGCGTCACCGGCTTCACGAGATAATCACGCATGTTCGCGCCGATCGCTTCCTTGAGCGTCGCGTCCTCTTCGCTCTTGGTAACCATCACGACCGGCATGGTTGGCAGCATTTCGTGGATGTCCTTGTACGCATCCAGTCCGCGCGTGCCGGGCATCTGCTCATCAAGCAGCACCAGGTCGTACGGGCGCCGTCGCAAGAGCTCGAGCGCGTCGTCGGCGTTCGTCGCCGTTTCGACGTGATAACCCTTGTCTCCGAGCAGGAGTCGATGCGGCTCGAGAAGCTCCGCTTCGTCGTCCACCCAGAGAATCGTTTTTGCCATCAGCGCCATAGGCGAAAGGTACCTGCGCAGCAGGACCACGGTCTAGCCGCGCCGCCAGCAGGCCAGACGGCTCGCCCTCGCCGCACCGGACGCCCTCGGACGCGTTACATTCGATCCGTGCACGCTGAATCCCTTCCCCACGCGCTCGACCCGCTTCGCTTCCCCTTCCCTGCGCTCGCGTCCCTGGCCGGACGATTGCCGCTGGGAGGAGGACGAGAGGTGGCGTTGGCCGCGCTCATGAGCGCCCGGCTGGCGCGGGGCGTGGCGACCGGCGAGACCCTCCAGCTCGGCGAGCGGGTGACCCGCGCGGCGGCCGCCAAGGTCTGGCTGGCCTCGCTCGCGCTCCCGGCGACGACCCGCGTCCCATTCGCGCGCTGTGTTGAATCGACCACCGGCACGTCACTCGACGTGGCGGGTGCTCTCCGCAGCCTCGTCGCGGCCGCTGGCGCGCACCTCGACGGCCCGTCGGTGCAGGAACTCGAGCGGCTCGCGCGCCAGCTCGCCGGCTAATCGCGGGAGAAATGCAGGCCGAACGCGACGACGACCGGGCGCTCGCGAGGGGCGCGAAGGTCTCGTTGGAATCGTTGTGCCTCGCTCACGCGACTCGCCCGGCAGCGCCAGGCCCCCTGAGCCAACAGCCGTGAGCCATGAGCCATGGGTTTTCACACCCTGCGCCCCATCAGCATTATTTTCCCCGTCATCGGTTCGGTACACCCACTTCCGCATTCACGGGGCAGGGCGATGGCAGGACATAGTAAATGGAAAACGATCAAGCGCGCCAAGGCCGCCACGGACAACAAGCGCGGTGCGCTCTTCACGCGGCTGATCCGCGAAATCACCATGGCCGCCAAGCTGGGCGGAGGTGATCCCGGCGGCAATCCTCGCCTGCGTACGGCCATCGATAATGCGAAGGCGGTGTCGATGCCCAAGGACAACATCGACCGCGCCATCAAGAAGGGCACGGGCGAACTGGAAGGCGTGGACTACGTCGAAGTGCTGTACGAAGCGTACGGTCCTGGCGGCGTCGCGATCATGATCCAGGCGGTGACCGACAACCCTACACGCACCGTGGCCGACGTGCGGCACAAGCTGTCGCGCAATCATGGCAACATGGGCTCCAGCAACTCCGTGGCGTACCTGTTCGAACGCAAGGGACAGATGTCCGTGGCCGCCGCGGGTGTGAACGAAGACACCCTCATCGAAGCCGCACTCGAGGCTGGTGCCGACGATGTCGTGCGCGACGACACCGAGTTCACGATCACCACCGATCCCGGCGCGCTGCACGCGACCAAGGAAGGACTCGAGTCGAAGAAGTACAAGGTGGCCGACGCCGAGTTGGCCTGGGTGCCCAAGAGCACGGTGAAGGTGGAAGGCTCGGCGGCCGATCAGCTCATGAAGTTGCTCGAAGCCCTCGAAGAGCTCGACGATGTCCAAAAGGTCGACGCGAACTTCGAGATGGACGACGACACGATGGCCGAGGCGTGAGCCCATCGCTGGTGCTCGGGATCGATCCGGGCACCGCCGTCACGGGGTACGGCGTGGTCGCCTTTGACGGCCGCATCGCCACCCTTGTGGAGTGCGGCGTGATCCGCACGACTGCGAAAGACCCGCTGCCGCAGCGGCTGCTCGAGATACACGAAGGCGTTGAGGAAGTCCTCGCGCGGCACCGTCCCGACACGATGTCGGTCGAAGACGTGTTCTATGCCAAGAATGTGCGCACGACCATCGTGCTCGGTCACGCGCGCGGCGTGATTCTGCTCGCCGCGCAGAAGGCCGCCCTCACGATCTGCGAGTACCCACCGGCCGAAATCAAGAAAGCGATCACCGGGACCGGCGCGGCCACGAAGGAACAGGTGCAGTTCATGGTAGCGCGCCTGCTGCGCCTCACGCGTGCCCCGCAACCCGCTGACGCCGCCGACGGCGTGGCCGCCGCGCTTTGTGCCTGTCTCTTGTCGTCGCGACCGAAGCTCCCTGATCTGCCGGCGATGCGCCTCCCTCTCTCCAAGCTCGTGAAATGATCGCTCTCGTATCCGGCACGCTCGTGCGTCGCGAACTCGATCGCGTGGAAATCCTGACGGCAGGTGGCGTGGGCTACGAGTGCCTCATTCCGCTCTCGGTCTTCGAGTCCTTACCGCAGGAAGGGGCGACGATCACACTGCACACGCATCTCGCCGTGCGCGAAGACGCGTGGCACTTGTATGGCTTCTCCGATCGCTACGACCGCGCGGTGTTTCAGCGGCTGCTCGTGGCCAAGGGGGTCGGCCCCGCCCTCGCGCTGGGCATCCTGTCGTCGCTCACACCGGAGCGCGTTGTGCGTGCGCTGCGCGAGAAGGACATTACGACGCTCATGCGCGTGCCGCGCGTGGGTCGGAAGAAGGCCGAGCAGATCATCCTCGATCTGGCCGACAAGATGGACACCGTGGGCGCAGCACCCGCTGCCGCAGGCAACGCCGCCAGCCCGGTCGCCGACGACGCCATTCGCGCGCTCATTGCACTCGGCTACAACCAGCTCGAAGCTGATCGCGCCGTGCGGGCGGTCGTGGACTCGGGCGGTGGAGCAGATGTGGGGGCGGCGGTGCGAGCGGCGCTCGCTCGGCTCACGGCGAAGTAAGGAGTACGGAGCCGTTACCGTCGATACTGTGTCGCATCCCGCTGCGGCTTTGCGCAACTTGGCACCGTGATCACCTGCCCCGGACGACCACCGGGGATCGGATCCACCAACACACGCGAGCTCTTCTCGGCGTCTTCGCTGGCGAGGTACACGAACATCGCGGTGAGCGTCGCGTTGTGCTTCAGATCATCGACAATGATCTTGTCGAAGGCGTCGCGGTTCGTGTGCCACGTGCTGTTGCTATAGTCCCAGTTCAGCGCGCCGAGTCCGACCGCCGGTGCGCCCCAGCAGCGGAACGACGCGTCGTCTGATCCCGAGCCGATACCCGACGGGCCCGAGAGCCGGATGTACTGCGTGAGCTGCGACGGCATCTGGCCCATGTACTGCGCCAGGCGCGGACCGTTCTCCGGATGCAGCCCCGGACCCGTGCTGACCACGCGGCCCGTGCCGTTGTCCTGATTGAAGGCGAACTGCAGCCCCTTGATCACTTCCGGATGATCGGCGGTGAACGAGCCGGAGCCGTTCAGCCCCTGCTCTTCGCCGCTCCAATGACCGACCAGAATCGTGCGCGACGGCTTTGGGTACACCGCGTGCAAAATGCGCAGCGCTTCCATCATCGTGATCGACCCCGTGGCGTTGTCGGTCGCGCCCGAGTGTCCTTCCCAGCTGTCGAAGTGCGCTGACAGCGCGACGTATTCGTCGGGCTTCGTGGCGCCCTTGATCTCGGCGATCACGTTGAACACCGGCTTATCGCCAAGCGCTTCCGATTCGGCCATCACGCGCACCTTCGGGCCCTGCTTGTTCTGCGCGAGACGGAACAGCATGCCGTAATCCTCGCATCCCACATCGAACGTGGGGAGCGCGGCGTTCCGCGGCGATCCGAAGATCTTGTTCACACCCGGATACTGCGAATAGTTCGATTCGAATACCGCCACAGCGCCGGCCGCCTTCACATCGCGATAGAACGTCGGCACGCGCTGCGTCACGCCCTGATACGTCGCCGACAGATCGCGCTGCATCGAGTCGAGCGACGCCTGCGTGCTCGGCATCGCGAATTCCGCCATCTGCGACGCCGGACGGCAGGTCAGCCGCGGCGCCGACGCCAGCAGGATCTTGCCCTTCACACTCGGCAGCCACGCCGCAAACTCTTCGGGCGACTGATACGGCTTGACGATGACCACGTCGCCCTCGGTCCACTTGCCCGCCGTATTACCGCTCCACGACAGCATGTTGATCTCGAGCGCCTTCACGCGCGGCGCCGTGAGCTGCGCGAAGGCCGCCCCTCGCTTCCACGAGTTCCATGTGCCGTATTGTTCCTTGCGCGCCGATACGCCGAACTGCTTGTAGGTGGCCAGCAGCCAATCCTGCGCGCGATTCATGTTCGGCGAGCCGGTCAGGCGCGGGCCGACGGAATCGAGCAGGGCTTGCGCCAGCGAGCCCGCGTGTGACCGCTGCATCCCTTCTTCCCACAGCTTCAGGATGATGGGATCGGTGGGCGCGTCCTTCCGGACGTACGACGGCGCCGGATCAACCGGCAACGCCTGCATGTTCTTGGCGACCGGTGACGGGCCGCGACCGGGCTGCGCGGAGGCCGCCGTGGTGACGGAGGCGAAAGCCGCGAACAGCAGGCCGAAGACAGTGGATGTGCGCATTTGGCGTTCTGGTATTCGGTGAGAAACGAGAGAGTCCGCGCGGCGTCAGGCCCGCGGACTCAGTCCATCGACAAGTGACGTACGGTAGGCCTTCCATGCCGGCACGAAGCCGATCACAACACCCGCACCCATCACGACGGCGAGATACGTCCACTCCATCGAGCGTAGCGGATGCAGTGCGAGGTGCAACCCAAAGCGTTGTTCGATCGGTCCCTGCGCCACAAACAGCCCGAGATAAACCGTGGCCACTCCGATGACGCATCCGAGCAGCGCCAACAGCCCACTCTCGAGCACGAGCAGCGAGATGATCATGCGTGGACCGGCCCCCACCGCACGGAGAATCGCCATCTCGCGACGACGTGCTTCAAGCGACGAGTACAGCGCGACGAGCATCCCGGTCAGTCCAATCGCCACCGCGAAAATCGCGATTACCCGCAGACCGACTTCGGCGCTACCGATGTTCTGCCACAACTCGCCGAGCGCCACACCGGGAATGACCGCCGTGAGCGGCTCCACGAGATCGGTGTTCATCTCGCGCTGCAGCATCAGCGCTTCAAAGCGATTCTTGGTCCCCACGAAGAACGCCGTGATCTGATCATCGCCGTGATCATGCGCCGGTTCAGCCTCCATCGGCGCCGCCAATTTTTCTTTCGTCACCACCCTCTGCTCCACCGCGGCCGCCTTCACCTCCGGCAGCGCACTCGGCGGCGGTTCCGCCCCTGGCATCACGAGGGGCGTCCCCGGAGGCGGCTCCGCGCCCG
>NSHR01000007.1 GCA_002737115.1 Gemmatimonadota bacterium
CCGTACTTAAGGCAGTGCGGTCCGCCAGCATTCTCGGCTACGTTGCCGCCGATCGTGCACACGCTCTGGCTGGACGGATCGGGGGCGTACTGCAACCCATGTTTGGCGACCGCGCGTGAGAGCTTGGCATTGACGACACCAGGCTCCACCACGGCGATGCGATTGACCGGATCGACGTGGAGAATCTGGGTGAGGCGATTGAGGCCGAGCAGCACGATATCGTCGGCCAGTGCGCCGCCGGAGAGTCCGGTGCCGGCGCCGCGAGGCACGAACGACACGCCGGCCGTGGCGAGCGCGCGGACCACGGCGACCACTTCGTCGCGGGTACCCGGAAAGACGGCGAGTGTGGGAAGCGCGCGGTACCCCGGAAGCCCGTCGGCGTCATACGCCACGAGTTCCGGTGCGCGGGATTTCACCCAGCGCGGGCCGACGATAGCGGAGAGCGTGGCAAGCAGTGCGTCGCGCATGCTGCAAGATAGCGATGGGAACGGCGAACCCCCACGGTACGCGCGAGCGGAAGGTGCCGGGAACTATGGCACGATCGACGCCACGAGTGCTTTCAGCGTCGCGAGCTCGAACGGCTTCTGCAGCACGTGCGGATGGCTGGCGAGCGCGGTGCCCGGGATGGCGTTAGAAACGGCAGCGCCGGTGAACAGGATGACACGGGCGGCGAGCGCTGGGCGGCTGGACTGCAGGGTGCGCAGCACGTCCTCTCCGGAGACGACCGGAAGGTGCAGATCGCAGATGACGAGGTCGACGCGGCTGTCGCTCGCGTCGTCGCTGGCCAGGAGTTGGGTGATCGCCGTCTGGCCATCACTGGCTTCGGAGACCGTCCAGAGTTGACGCTCAAACCAGCGCTTCAGTGCGAAGCGGATGCCCGGCTCGTCGTCAACGATCAGTACGCGGGGCAACTGACGCTCCAGAACCATCGGAAGGGAAAATCGAACGGGTGTTCGTAGTTACACGAACACCCGTTCAAACACCACGGTGGACCACTCGCGCGGAAGGTCTCGTTCGGGAATTCCCGAACGAACATCCGATGGTGAACGCGGCCTTAGGCTGCTCCCCAGAATCCGGACAGCGCACTGCCATCGGGCGACTCGCGCAGCTTCTCGAAGGCCCGTTCGCGGATCTGCCGGATTCTCTCACGCGTGACCCCCATGAGGGCGCCAATGCGCTCGAGGGTCATGGCTTCTGCCCCTTCGTCGAGCCCGTAATACAAATAGAGGATTTTGCGTTCGCGCGGGGTGAGGTACTTCCGGAAGACGCGATCGATGAACTCCCGCATGAGGCGGAAGTCGGTGCCTTCTTCGATGTCGGTGTGCGTCTCGCCGGCGAAGCGTTCGCCGAGGGTGGACGCTTCGCGATCCTGCCGATCGATGGGGGCGTCGAGGGAGACTTCGGTGCTGGTGATCTGGCGGGCGTTACGGATCTGCTCGATGGGCTCCTGGAGGAGCTTGGCCATCTCCGCATCAGTGGGCTCGCGATTGAGCACCTGATTGAGGACCATCTCTCCGCGGGCCATGCGGATGAGCTGGGAGTTCTGGTTGAGCGGGATCCGGACGCTGCGCGTCTGTTCGGCGAGTGCCTTCAGGACGGCCTGACGGACCCACCAGACGGCGTAGGAGATGAACTTGACGCCCTGATCGGGATCAAACTTGCGGACCGCCTTGAGGAGGCCCTCGTTGCCGATCGCGACGAGTTCAGAGAGATCGAGACCGTGTCCTTGATACTTCTTCACGTAGCTGATCACGAACCGAAGGTTCGCGGTCACGAGGCGCTCGGCGGCGGCCTCATCTCCCTTTTGGGCGAGCCGAGCGAGACGACGCTCTTCGGCTGCATCCGTGATCAGGGGGAGCTTCTGAATATCGTGAAGGTATTGATCGAAGGCGGTAGATGGGGAGGAGCGGAAAAAGCCTTTGGAGCGGGCTTCGGTGGTTCTGGTCGCGGCAGCTGCCTGCATACGCCCTCGCCGAACTATGTGCCTTAACGACGGGGTCCAGACTCGGCCCTGTCAGGGAGGTGGGACCGCCACGATAACGGCGGAGTCCTGAGCGGTCAATGGAAATCTTTGCAAGCGACACAATTCCTGCACTTACCGGTCAGTTATACGACGGTATCGCGACAGTAAACGGGTTGGTCCCCGTCGAGGAGGGGAGATATGCCCTAAAGTGTTGCGCCAGTGCAACAGTTCAAAGCTTAAACCAGAGCAGTGAGCTTCCCTCAGCCCTCAGATCGCCGACGGAGCATCCGGTCCTGAGGCGTGCAACGCGGACTTGACGACCTCATCGGTCACGGCCACCGCCCATTTTCCCTCGGCGGCTTCCATTGCACCGATGCCGCGGGGGAGGGAATAGCGGGCGGCGCCTCCGCGGGCCTTTTTATCGCCGTGGGTGGCCGCGATGAGGTCATCGAGGCGGATGCCGGCGGGGAGGCGTGACGGCAGGCCGGCCCGCTCCACCGCATCGGCGATCGCCATCGACAGCCCCTCGCGGGCCAGGCCGATCGACTCGGCGATGCGGGCTTCGGCCACCATCCCCATGGCGACCGCATCGCCGTGGAGCAGCTCGAAGTTGAGGACCCGCTCTACAGCGTGGGCGATGGTGTGGCCGAAGTTCAGGATCTGCCGGAGTCCGCCCTCACGGCTGTCTGCGGCGACGACGTCGGCCTTGATCCGCACACTGCCGGTGATCAGGGTGGTGATCGTGGCGGCAAAGTTGGGGGCCGAGGCGCCGTGGTCGCGGACGGCGCCGGCAAAGTGGAGGACGGCGTCAAAGTAGGGTGCGTCGGCGATGACGCCGTGCTTGATCATCTCGGCGAACCCGCTGCGCAGCACGTCGTGGGGAAGTGTGTCCAGCAGCTCAGGGTCGATGACGACGGCCGACGGGTTATGAAACGCGCCGACGAGGTTCTTGCCGACGGGCGTATCGACGGCGGTTTTACCGCCGACCGAGGCGTCAACCATGGCCAGCAGGGTGGTCGGCACCTGCACGAGGGGGAGACCGCGCATGAACGTGGCGGCCACGAATCCGGCCAGGTCGCCGATGACGCCACCCCCCACGGCGACGACGGTGGTATCGCGTCCGGCGCCCCATTCCAGCAGGGCGTCGGTGAGTTCGGCCCACCGGTTGCGCGTTTTCTCCTGCTCACCGGGAGGGACGGTGAAGAGGCGTGTGCGATCGGCCGGGAACTGGGCCGCAATCGCTTCACCGTGCAGGCGCGCGACGGCGCTGTCGCTGATGACGGCCACGCGATGCGACGGGGCCGCACGTTGCGCAATCTCCCCGATGCACTGCCGCACCCCGGCCCGGCAGTAGACCGAGTACGGCAGCGGCAACGCCAACGGGTCGGGATGCGCGCCCGCCACTACCAGGTCACCTCGCCCGCGCCGGCGCGCTTGTTGGCGACGCGGGCGAGCATGAACAGGAGATCGGACAGGCGATTGAGGTAGACCACCACCATCGTGGGCAGTTCGATTTCGGCGGCGAGATGCACCACGCGACGTTCGGCCCGTCGGCAGACGGTACGCGCCACATGGAGCGCGGCCGCCTTCGGCGTGCCGCCGGGAATGATGAAGCTGGTGAGCGGCTCCAGCTCCGCCTCGCAGGCGTCGATGGCCCGTTCGAGCTCCTCGATCCGCTGCTCGTCGATGCGCGCCTTCGAGAGCTGCTCTTTCATCTTCTCATGATCGGGCGTCGCCAACAGCGCGCCAATGGCGAAGAGATCGCGCTGTACCGGCACGAGCACTTCGTCGATCCGCGGCATCATGTCGATCGAGCGCGCGAGCCCGAGGGTTGCATTGAGCTCGTCCACGTCGCCATAGGCTTCCACGCGGGGATGGTCCTTGCCGACCTTGCCGCCACCAAAGAGGGCGGTCGCGCCCTCGTCACCTGCTCGGGTGTAGATCTTCATCCTGCATAATACGCCAGAGGGCAGACCGCGTAGTAGGGCGGATGGGGTACGAAGTCGTTCGGTGCGTCGACCCCGTACTCCCTACTCTTTACCCCCTACTTCGCCATTATCTTTGGCGCATGACGACCCATCCCATTCGCGACCTCACCATCATCGGCGGCGGCCCCACGGGCTTGTTCGCCTTGTTTTACGCCGGCATGCGCGGCGCGACGGCCCAGATCGTCGATGCGCTCCCGGAGCTTGGCGGTCAGCTCACGGCGCTGTACCCGGAGAAGTACATCTTCGACGTGGCAGGCTACCCGCGCGTGCTGGCGAAAGATCTCGTCCGGAATCTCACGGAGCAGGCCAGACAGTTCCATCAGGAGACGGGCATCCCGGCACATCTGGGGCAGCGCGTGGTCGGCCTCGAGGAAGAAGACGGCCACTTCGTGCTGGTCACGGAAACCGATCGGTTCCCAACGCGCGCGGTCGTGATCGCCGCCGGCATCGGCGCCTTCAGCCCGCGCAAGCTGCCGCAGCCGTTCGCAGCGGAATGGTACGGCCGCGGCGTCGACGCGCTGGTCTCCACCCCGGAAGCGTATCGCGATCGCGATGTGCTCATCATCGGTGGCGGCGACTCGGCGTTTGATTGGTGCGCGCAGCTGCGCGACAAGGCGAAGTCGGTGACGCTGGTGCATCGCAGTGACCGCTTCCGTGCGCATGCCGCGACGGTGTCGGAAGTGCAGGCCGCCGCCGCGGCCCATGATGGCAACGTGGCCGTGTACACGTTTCACGAAATCGATGCGATCATGGGCGAGGATCGCATCACGGGTGTGCGCTTGAAGGACGTGAAGACCAAAGACACGCGTGCGATCGCCTGCGATGCGATCCTGCCGATGCTCGGCTATGTGTCCGACCTCGGTACCCTGCTGGAGTGGGGCCTCGACATCGAGAAGGACGAGATCAAGGTCTCCACGACCATGGAAACCGGTCGCGCCGGTGTGTACGCAGCCGGCGACATCACGACGTACCCGGGCAAGCTCAAGCTGATCGCGTCCGGCTTCTCAGAAGCGGCGATCGCGGTGAACCAGGCGGTGCACTGGATCTATCCCGACAAGAAAGTCGCGCCGGGGCACTCATCGAATCTGGCGGTGTTCGGGCAAAAGGACGACTGAGTGCTGGGTGGAGTGCGTGCGGGTAGACGGCTGGTTCGTTGACGGCTCTGCGGTTCGCGCGAAGCTCACGAAGGGCCGCGAAGGCACGCGAAGAACTGCACCAGCAAAAGAAAAATAAATTT
>NSHR01000073.1 GCA_002737115.1 Gemmatimonadota bacterium
GGGCCACGAGGGCCGCCGTGCAGTTGCCGTAGTTGGTGGGGGGGGTGTAGTTGGCGAGTTCCGAGGAGCCCATTTCGTAGCGCAGCGTCTGCTGGAACGACGTGGAGCCGGCACGGCCCTTCTTGGTGATGATCTGGATCACGCCGGCGCTGGCATCGGCGCCGTAGAGGGTGGCCGCGGCCGGTCCCTTCACGACTTCGATGCTCTCGATCTCTTCTGGATTGATGTCGTTCATGCGATCGAACTGCTGACCGCTCTGGCCCGACCCAATCTGGCCTTCGTTGATACGCACGCCGTCGATGAAGAGCAGCGGCGAGTTGGACAGGTTGATCGACGACGCGCCGCGGATGCGGATCGTGTTGGCCGATCCGGCGGTCCCCGACTGCGTGCTGAGCGCCACACCCGGCACGCGCGACTGCAGCAGGTTGGCCACGCTGGTGATCGGCGCGTCCCGGATGATGTCGGACGCCTTCACCGAGGCCACGAGCGCGGCCTGCGCCTTACGCTCCTGGTTGCCGGCGGTACCCGTCACGACGACTTCAGACAGGTTGATGACGGACTGCGTCATCTTGATGTTCAACGAGGCGGTCTGACCCGCTACCACGACCACGCTGTCGCGCGACGCCTTGTAGCCAAGGCGAAACACGGATACGCCCGTACGGCCCGGCTTCACGTTGGTGAGGCGGTAGTCGCCGTCCTTGTTCGTCTGCGCTTCAAACGTGGTGCCCGAAATCACGACGCGAGCGTCGGCTACGGGAAGCGCGGTAGCGGCATCGGTCACCTTGCCGCTGATCGTTCCGGTCTGTGCCAACAGCGCACGCGACGGGAGGGCGACCAGCAGAACGGCGCCGATGACCGCCAAGCGACAAATGATCGCTCGGTGAAACATCATGACTCCTTCTGAAGAATGGGTATACTGGGGGTGCGGCATCGCGCACCCGTGTCACTTTCACGTAACGCGACAGCGGGAATCTGCCTTAGTTTTGAGGGATTCACCACCCCGAATATGGGACGAAAATCGGGTTTCTGGCGTGCTAACCGCTGGTTCAGACCGGTATTCCTATCACGTTTCGCGATGTATTGGGACAAAGCGCTGGGACTTCTCGCAACCGCCACCCCGTCGAGGTCGATCTCGTGACACCAACGTATGATGTGATCGTCGCCGGCGTGGGCGGCATGGGGAGTGCCGCTACCGCCCACCTCGCGGCGCGCGGTCTCCGTGTGCTGGCCCTCGAGCAGCACGAGCTCGGGCATGGGTTCGGCTCGTCCCATGGGCTCACGCGCATCATCCGCCTCGCCTATTTCGAGGACCCGTCCTACGTGCCGTTGCTCCGCCGGGCGTTCGCCCTGTGGCGTGAACTCCAAGACGGCCTCGACGAGCCGCTGCTGCATGTCACCGGCGGGCTCGACGTGGGCACGGCGGGAAGCGTGGTGTTCGAGGGGTCGCTGCGGAGCTGCCGCGAGCACGACCTGCCGCACGAGGTGCTCGACGCGACGGCCCTGGCGGCGCGCTTTCCAGGATGGCGCCCGGCGGCGAATGCGATGGCGGTGTACCAGCCTGACGCCGGATTCCTCACCCCCGAGCGCTGCATTCAGGCGTACGCCCATCGCGCCCAGTCGCTCGGCGCCGACATTCGCACGGGCGAGCGGGTGCTGAGCTACACGTCCGGCGGCGGGCGCGTGCGGGTGCGCACCGATCGGGGCGAATACGAGGCCGGCCAGCTCGTGTTGACGGCGGGCCCCTGGATGCGCGAGCTCGCCCCCGCGCTCCGCGCGCTGCTCTCGCCCGAACGTCAGGTGCTCGGCTGGTTCGACGTCGCCGACCGTGCGCAGTTTGCGCCGCAGGCGTTTCCGGTGTTCGTGCTCGAGGCTGAGGAGGGCACGTACTATGGATTCCCGGAGTACGGCGTGCCGGGGTTCAAGATCGGCCGCTATCACCATCTCGACGAGCGCGTGCATCCAGACACCGTGGATCGCGCCTGCCACCCGCGCGATGAAGCGGCCCTCCGGGAGGCGGTGTCTCGCTATTTCCCCGCGGCCAACGGGGCGTTGCGATCGTCGGCCGTCTGCATGTTCACCAATACGCCCGATGAGCACTTCATCATCGATCGCGCGCCGGATGCGCCGGAAGTGCTCTTGGTCTCCCCCTGCTCAGGACATGGGTTCAAGTTCTGCAGTGTGGTCGGCGAGATTTGCGCCGATCTCGTGCAACATGGGCGCACATCGCATGACATTGGGCTGTTCCGGCTCGCGCGCTTCGCCGACCGACTGCGTTAGCCCCAGAGCGCGGGACTCGGCGGTTGCATGACGCCGTCGGTAAACACGAAGGCGTGGTCGCGATCGCGCGCTTGCAGCAGCGGCCCATCAAGATCCACGTAGCCGCAGCGCTGCCCCACAAGGAAGCCCGGCGCCATGCCCAGCGATGTGCCGCACATGTTGCCGACCATCAGCTGCAGTCCGTGCGCGAGGGCCTCGTTCGACATCTTGAGGGCCTCGGTGAGACCACCGCACTTGTCGAGCTTGATGTTGATGTACTGATAGCGCCCGAACAGATCGGCCAGCGACTCGCGATCGACGCAGGATTCGTCGGCCGCGAGGGGCAGGGCGGCGTGCAGCCCGTCAAGCTGCGCATCTTCAAAGCGTGGCACCGGTTGCTCAACCATCTCGACCCCGAGCGCGGTCAGCGATGGCAGCACGCGCTCCAGTAGGTCGCGGGTCCAGGCCTGATTCGCATCGACCGCAATGCGCGCCGTAGGATGTTCCTCACGCACCCATCGCACGACGTCCACGTGGCGGTCGGCGTCGCACTTGATCTTGATCAGCGGAAAGTGGCGGGCTGCCCGCGCCTTGCGGCGCGTATCAGATTCGGTGCCGAGTCCGAGGGTGAAGACCGTGGTGAGCGGACGCAGCGGTGGCAGTGCAGCGTACTGCCACGCGGGAATGCCCGACTGCTTGGCGCGAAGATCCCATAGGGCGCAGTCGATGGCGTTGCGCGCGCCGCCGGCGGGGAGCAACTCCTGCACCGCTTGCAGCGTGGCGTCGTTTACGATCGCGCCCGGTGCCGCCGCCATCACCAGCGGCAGCACCGACTCGATCTGCGCCTGCAGCATGTGCGGCGTTTCGCCGTCGTAGTCCACGCCCGCCGCCTCGGCGCGGCCCACGTGGCCCGCGCTATCGGTGAGGGTGAGCGTGACCAGCGAACTGGCGGTGATCACGCCACGCGCGATTTCGAAGGGCTCGATCAGATCCCACTGCTCGATGTCGACGGCGCCGGTAATCATCGCGCCGCTTACGACGCGCAGCCGCAGCGCGACCCGCAGCCGCCACCGCCGCGCATCGGGGTCGTCGCCGCTGTGCCGCTGAACGTGGCGAGGCCACCCGAAAGCACACGTCGAACGGGCGCGCCGGTGTCGGGGTGCGCAGTCAGACAGGGCTCCGACATCGACTGGCGCAACTCGAAGGTTTGCGGAAAGTCGGTGTTGGACTGCGGGATGGTTTCGTATACGTAGACGGGCATGGTCGAGTGGCCGGGCGGGGGAGAACGATCGCCGGATGCGTGGCAGGGGGAAACTACGCGCCTGTCGGCTGCCGTCGCCAGCAACGGGGGGGGGTGAGGCACGCCGGCTTTCCGGTGGTTATCGGTGCCTGTCCGCGGCAACAGCCCACGCACACCAAAATGCGAACGCCCGGACTCGAACCGGGATGGTGTTACCCGCCAGCTCCTAAGGCTGGTGCGTCTACCAATTTCGCCACGTCCGCCTGCGCGCGGTGATGCGCCGCGCACCCAGACAAGTATAGCGACTTGCTCACGCGGTGCGCCCTGGTGGGCACATAGCCACGCGCCGGTACCCGCGGTAACGTTGCCCATGCGACTTTCTCCTTTGCTCGCCGCGTGGCTCACGCCTGTCGTGCTCGTGGCGCAGGACACCAAACCCGTTGGCCCCGCGGCCGGAGTGCCAGTCGGCGCCGAGGCCGTTGAACAGCGCACCCATGGTACGGCGGAGGGCATCCGACTGGTGGCGTCGTTTGACGGCCTTGGCGCCCGCTTTGTGGGCCCGCATGGACGCGTGACGCTGCGCAATCCGTCGGACAATTCGCTCGCGGTGGGCCGCCGGCACATTGTGCAGACGGTCAATTCGCAGCTCGCGGTGTTTACGCGTACGGGCAAGCCGCTGTACGGGCCACTGCCCACCAACACCGTGTTCCGCAATTTCGGCGGCCCGTGCGAGGAGATTCTGAGTGGGGACGCCGTGGTGCGCTACGACCAGTTGGCCGATCGCTGGTTGCTGGTGCTGCCCACCTTCCGGCGCGCTCGGCCGCGTACCTCACCGCCCGGACCACGACGCGCGATGCTACCGCGCCCGGCCACCACGCGTGACACGCTTCCTCGCGCGGTGCCGGCTCGCCTTGGACCCGAGCCGCCTGATGGCACCTACGCCATGTGTTATGCCGTGAGCGCCACCCCTGATCCGCTTGGTGCCTGGTACCGCTACGAATTCACACGCACGCTGTTCCCCGACTATCCGCGCCCCGCGGTGTGGCCCGACGGCTACTACGTGCCCTCCAGTACGGGCGACGAGGTCATCGAAAAGCATGTGTGTGTGGCCGAGCGCGCGCGCATGCTGCGCGGCGCACCGGCACGCGAGTTGTGTCGGATTGTGCCGGGCGTGAACTTTTTGAATCCGGTCGATCTCGATGGCCGACAGCGGCCACCGCAGGGAGCGCCCAACCTCGTGCTGGCGGCCGGCGGCGCGCAGCTTAAAGGGGTAACCGATGCCGACGCGTTGCAGCTCTGGCGCTTTCACGTGAACTGGGCCGACACCTCGCGCACCACGCTGATCGGACCGGAACGGATTGCCGTGGCGCCGTACCGTTATCTGTGCGGGGGCCAGCTCACCTCGTGCGTGCCGCAGCCTGGCGTGGCGCGCCGTCTCGATGCGCAGGGCGACAAGCTGATGGCAAGAGTGGCGTACCGGCAGTTCGGTTCGCACGGCGCGATCGTAGCGGCACACTCGGTAAACACGGCCGCCGGTGCGGGCGGGGTGCGCTGGTATGAGCTGCGTGTCGATGCCTCACAGGGCGTGTCCGTGGCGCAGCAAGGCACGTACGCGCCCGATAGCAGCTATCGCTGGATGCCGAGCCCCGCGATGGACCGCTTTGGCAACATCGGCCTTGGCTACTCGTTCGGGAGTGCGACGCACTTCCCCGGGCAGCGCTTCGCCGCCCGCACCCCGCGCGATGCGCCGGGTACGCTGGGTTTGCGCGAGAGTGCGCTGGTGGCCGGCGAAGCGTCGCAAGCCTCGACGCTCCGTTGGCAGGACTACACGCAGACCGCCGTCGATCCGATAGACGACTGCACGATCTGGTACGTGGGCGATTACCTCAAGGCCGGCGATACCGGCTACTCCACGCGCATCGGCGCCTTCAAGCTGCCGCAGTGTCGCTGATGCGCTGATGCGCCGATGAACTGATGCGCATTCGCGCACGTAGCGCGATGAGACAAACACGTGGGCGGCATCGCACTGCGATGCCGCCCACACACTGCACCCTTGATTTCACGCGAGCCCGAGAGATCAGCCGCCGACGCGCGGGTCGATGTTGCGCACCAACAGGCTCACGTAGTCGCCGTCCTTCAGGCCGGACAGCACACCCTGCAAGTCGGCCACCGTCTTCACGGCACGACGCGGCGTGGGATACAGCACTTCCAGCACGATGTCGCTGCCGGCGGCGAGCTTGTCGCGCGCGGGGCCGTCTTCCGCGACGCCCGAGATGCGCACGCCACGGCCATCCAGCTTGAGGCGCTCGGCCACATCGGCGGGAACGGCTTCGACCGTGATCCCGAGCTTGCCGGCGGCCGGCACCGTCTTCGCGGCGGCCTCCGGCAGCGCGGCCACGCGGCTGATCGCGTCGGCTTCCACCAGCTTCACCTTGAAGCTCTTCTTGGTGCCGAAGCGCATTACTTCGACCGGTACCAGATCACCCACGCGGCGCAAACGTACCACGCGCTGCAGTGAGCTCACGCGGTCCACCGGCTTGCCGTCCACCGAGATGATGATGTCGCCGACTTCAATGCCGGCGGCCTTGGCCGGGCCGCCGTCGGCGGGGTTGAATCCTGCAACCTTCACACCCGCCACCCGGGCCAACCCGTTGATGCCGGCATCTTCCGGATCGATGCGACCCACCGACACACCGATCACCGGAATGCGGACGCGCCCTTCCTTGATCAGGTCATCGGTGACGGCCTTCACCAGCGTGATCGGAATTGCGAACCCGTAGCCCGAGTAAAAGCCGGTCTGGCTGGCGATCGCGCTATTCAGTCCGATCACTTCGCCACGCAGGTTGATGAGTGGGCCACCGGAGTTGCCCGGGTTGATCGCGGCGTCGGTCTGGATGAAGTCGGAGATCGTAAAGTTGCCGGCGTTCGGCAGCTGGATTTCCGAGCCACGTCCCTTGGCCGAGATGATGCCGGCGGTGACCGTGAAGTCGAGACCCAACGGATTGCCGACGGCGAGGACCCAGTCGCCAATGCGCGTGGTTTCATCGTTGCCGATGGCCAGCGTGGGCAGACCCTTGGCGTCGATCTTGACGACGGCCACGTCGGTGGTGGAGTCGGTACCGATCACCTTCGCCTTGAACGTGCGACCATCACTGAGCGTGATCGACACCTGGTCGGCGTCGGCCACCACGTGGTTGTTCGTGACGATGTAGCCATCTTGCGTCACGATGAAGCCAGAGCCTTCGCCGCGCTGCTGCCGTGGCTGCTGCGGGCCGAACTGCTCGAGGAAGTCTTCCATGCCTTGCGGCGTGCGACCACGCACCTGCGGACGCGGGCGGGCGGTGCGGGTGGTGTTTACCGCGACCACGCCGGGCGTTACGCGCTCGGCGATATCGGCGAACGAGCTGCCTTCGGGGGCCATGGGGCCACGCGGGGAGGCCGAGCGTGACGTCGTGCCACCCTGCGCCCAGCTGATCTTCGTCCAGTCCATGCCGGACGCGAAGAGGACGCCGGCGGAAAAGCTGACGGCTGCGGCCGCGGCGAAGCGGAATCGGGAGAAACGAGAAGCCATGTGTCTGAACCCTGTGAATGCGGTACGAGCGATGTGCGAAATAAAACTCACCGGCAACCTGCGCTATGATAAGACACCGGACCCCCACGTAGAGTTTCCGCGGGAGTCCGGTGCCTACCGCCAACCAGGTGGCGCTTACTTCTTGGTGTCGTCGACGATCTCGTAGTCGGCTTCGGCCACCTCGTCGGCCTTCGCGCCGCCTGCGGACGGCTCCGCGGGAGGTGCTTCAGCCCCCTCGGGTGCGACCCCTTCCGTGGACTGCTGCTGATAGAAGGCCTGCCCCGCTTCGCTGTAGGCCTTCGTCAGCTCTTCCTGCGCGGCCTGGATCTCGGCCATGTCGTCGCCGCGGAGCGCCTTCCGCGACCGCTCGATCGACGCGTCGATCCGTTCCTTGAGGGCCGCCGGCACCTTCTCGCCCCACTCCTTTACGTTCTTTTCCACTTCATACGTCTGGGAGTCGAGGCGATTGCGCGTCTCGATTTCCTCGCGACGCTGCTTGTCTTCACCCGCGTTCTTCTCGGCGTCCTTAACCATCTTGTCGATGTCGCCATCAGACAGGCCGCTGGATGCTTCGATGCGGATCTTGGTTTCCTTGCCTGACGCCTTGTCGCGCGCCGTCACATGCAGGATGCCATTGGCGTCGATGTCGAAGGTGACCTCGACCTGCGGCATGCCGCGGGGGGCGGGCGGGATGCCCGTGAGCTGGAACTTGCCGATGGTGCGGTTGTACACGGCCAGTTCGCGTTCGCCCTGCAGCACGTGAATCTCGACCGTCGTCTGGTTGTCGTCGGCGGTGGAGAACGTTTCCGCCTTCTTGGTCGGGATCGTGGTGTTGCGCGGGATGAGCACCGTCATCACGCCACCGAGCGTTTCGATGCCGAGTGAGAGCGGCGTCACGTCGAGCAGCAGCACGTCCTTTTGCTCGCCGGTGAGTACCGCGCCCTGGATGGCAGCGCCGACGGCCACGACTTCGTCCGGGTTCACGCCCTTGTTGGGCTCCTTGCCGAAGAACTCCTTGACGACCTGCTGGATCTTTGGAATGCGCGTGGAACCGCCCACGAGGATAATCTCGTCGACTTCGCTGGGCTGCATGCCGGCATCCTTGAGCGCCTTCTTCATGGGCTCGAGGGTGCGCTGAATGAGGTCGTCCACGAGCTGTTCGAACTTGGCGCGGGTGAGCGAATAGTTCAGATGCTTCGGGCCCGACTGATCGGCGGTGATGAAGGGCAGGTTGATGTCGGTGCTGTTGGCGCTCGACAGCTCCATCTTCGCCTTTTCGGCCGCTTCCTTGAGCCGCTGGATCGCCATCGGATCCTTGCTCAAGTCGATCGCCTGATCGCGCTTGAACTCGGCCACCAGCCAATCCATGACGCGCTGGTCGAAGTCGTCGCCGCCCAAGTGTGTGTCGCCGTTGGTGGACTTCACTTCGAACTGGCGCGTGCCGTCCACGTCGTACAGCTCGAGGACGGAGATGTCGTACGTGCCGCCGCCCAAGTCGAACACGGCGACCTTCTCGTCGGTCTTCTTGTTCTTGTCGAGGCCGTAGGCGAGGGCCGCCGCGGTGGGCTCATTGATGATGCGGAGCACGTCGAGGCCGGCGATCTTGCCGGCGTCCTTGGTGGCCTGGCGCTGTGCATCGTTGAAGTAGGCCGGGACGGTAATGACGGCCTTCGTGACGCTATGGCCGAGGTAGTCTTCGGCGGTCTGCTTCATCTTCTGCAGGATCATCGCCGAGATCTCGGGCGGCGTGTAGCGCTTGCCACCCACTTCGACCGAGGCCACGTCGTTCGGGCCGGCGACGATTTTGTAGGGTACCCGCGACTGCTCGGCCTGGGCTTCCGTGGTGCGTTGGCCCATGAAGCGCTTGATCGAGAAGATCGTATTCTGCGGGTTGGTGACGGCCTGGCGCTTGGCGATCTGGCCCACCAGGCGCTCGCCGTCTTTCGTGAAGCCGACGACCGACGGGGTTGTGCGACCGCCCTCGGCGTTTGGAATCACCACGGGATCGCCACCTTCCAGCACGGACACCACCGAGTTGGTGGTTCCGAGGTCGATGCCGATAACTTTTTCAGCCATTGAGGTCTCGTTGGGGAGTTGCCGCCGGTAAAGGCGTGTTCGCTACGTGCGTGATGTGTTCCACCGCTGCCCGTGACAAAAGGCAAGGGATGGGCCGCGGTGCGACTGCCGGACCGGCGCAATTCTGGCGGTAGGCCGTGGTTCGAAGGCTGCCGTTGAGGCAGTCTGCCATTTTGGCTTGACGGGAATGCCGTGTTTCCAGTTTCTGACGACCACCCCACCCTTGGCTCACCCTGATCACGAGCGTTTGCCTACGCGGCGGGTGGGGCACCTCATCGGCAACGCTACTTGGGGTTCTCTTCGCCGGTTTTCCTGCTCCGATTCCCGGCGTTGGCGGTGCTCATTTCGTGGTTCGGCGCTGAACCATTGTGGTATGGCTCAGTACGTCTCCGTCGTGTAACGATGGACCTCGTGCGTGGCGTTCTCGCATCGGTAACGCGAAACTACTGTTACGGTAGCGCCTTGCGCCTGCCGCCTCCTCTCATCCAGCCGAGTCGTGAAGCTCTTTTCAAAAGACGAAACGTTTTTCGACCATTTTCGGCAACTCGCCGTGTACATGGGTAGCGCATCCACTCTGCTGCGCTCGCTTCTTGAGAATCCCGCGGACGCCGCGCGTATCGCGGTCGAGATCAAGAAGGTCGAGACGGACGGCGACGCGATCGTGCATCTGATCAACCAGCGTATCGACACGAGCTTTGTCACGCCGCTCGATCGCGAAGACATTCACGTGCTGGCCACCCGTCTTGATAACGTGATCGACCTGATCAACGGGGCGGCCCGTCGCGTCGTGATGTTTCGCGTGAAGGCTCCGCGCAGCGGCGGGGTCGAGATGGCCGACGTGTTGGTGCGGGCGAGCGCGGAAATCCTCGCCTCGGTGAGCGACGTCACGAAGCGCGTGAAAATGCTGGAGCACGGACGCCGGATCAAGCTGCTGGAAGAAGAGGGCGACGTGCTGTACGCCCAGTCGGTCGGCGCCTTATTTGAGCACGACGAGCCGGCGATCGAAGTGCTGAAATGGAAAGAGATCTTCGATGCGCTGGAAGAGGCCATTGACGAGTGTGAAGATGTGTCGAACGTGCTGGAAAGCATCGCGCTCAAGAACAGCTGACGGATCCAGTGGTCAACTTCGTCATCTGTATTGTTCTCGTTGCGCTGGCGTTCGATTTCATCAATGGCTTTCACGATTCCGCCAATTCGATCGCCACGATCGTTGGCACGCGAGTCCTGAGTCCATTGGCGGCCGTGATCTGGGCGGCGGTGTTCAACTTTGCGGCGCTCTTCTTCGTCGGCACGGCGGTCGCGAAGTCGGTCGCGGCGGGGTTCATCGACCTGAACGTGGTCGATGCGAACGTGATCCTCGGTGGACTGCTCGGCGCGATCACGTGGAACCTGATTACCTGGTGGTTCGGGATTCCGTCCAGCTCATCGCACGCGCTCATCGGCGGGTACGCCGGCGCCGCCGTGTCGAAGGTCGGTTTTGTTGCGCTCCTGTGGGGCAAGAAGTGGATTGAGACGCTCTCGGCGATCGCGCTATCGCCGTCGCTCGGCATGCTGCTGGGATTCATCTTGATGGTGCTCGTGTACAACGTCTTCCAGAAAGTGACGAGCGCGAAGGCGGACAAGTTCTTCCGCGTGGCGCAGCTCACCAGTTCTGCCTTGTTGTCGCTGGCGCACGGCGGCAACGATGCGCAGAAGACGATGGGCATCATTGTCGGTCTCCTCGTGGCGACGCAGGCTACGTTCGCCGGTGAGACTGGATTACTGCGCCACATGTATGTCACCTCGCTCGACTCAATCCCGGTGTGGGTCGAGCTCAGCGCGTACACGATGATCTCGCTCGGCACGCTCTTCGGCGGATGGCGCATCGTGCACACGATGGGCACGCGCATCACGAAGCTCCGCCCGGTGGGCGGTTTCTGTGCGGAGACTGCCGGTGCACTGGTCATTCTCTCGGCATCGCGCTTTGGCATCCCGGTCAGCACCACACATACGATCACCGGCGCGATCGTTGGCGTCGGCGCCACAAATCGCCTGTCGGCGGTGCGCTGGGGTCTGGCGAGCAAAATCGTGTGGGCGTGGGTGATCACCATCCCCGCGGCGGCGGCCATGGCCGCGCTCGCGTACAAGATACTGGCTGCGTTCAATCCACTCTGATCTCACTCCCGTCCGGCGTGGCACTCCGCGCCGGACCGCCGCTACCCCGTCGTCGACCGCCTTGACGCTGCCGTACCTGAATCGCGAGCTCAGTTGGCTCGACTTCAACGCGCGCGTGCTGGAGGAGGCGCTTGATGCGCGCGTGCCGTTGCTGGAGCGGCTCAAGTTCCTGGCGATCTTCAGCACGAACCTGGACGAGTTCTATATGGTCCGGGTGGCGGGGCTGCGGCGGAAAGTCACGTCGGGCGCGGGGCAGTATCCGCCCGATCCGTTGTCGCCGCCTGAGCAGCTCGAAGCGATTCGGACGCGTGTGCACGAGTTGCTGCAGCGTCGGCATCATGCGCTGCACGCGCTGGTCTTGCGGGAGCTCGAGGAGAAGGGCATCAAACTCGTGCCGATGACCTTGCTCGATGACGACGAGCGCCGGCGGATGCACGCGTATTTCGAGGCGCAGGTGTTTCCGGTCCTCACGCCGCTCGCGGTGGATCCGGGGCATCCGTTTCCGTACATCTCAAATCTGTCGCTTTCGTTAGCGGTGGCCATCGGTGATCCGGACAGCGGGAAGGAGCACTTTGCACGGGTGAAGGTGCCGCGTTCGTTGCCGCGCTGGGTGCCGATCGAACGCGCCGGCGAGCACTGCTTTGTGCCGCTGGAGGAAGTGATTGGCGCGCATCTGGGCACGTTGTTTCCTGGGATGAACGTGAAGCGATGGTTCACCTTCCGCATCACGCGCTACTCCGACCTGGATCTCGGGCAGATCGATCAGCCGGACGATCTGCTGGAGACGATTGAGCAGCAAGTGTTCCAGCGCCGCTTTGGTGAAGTCGTTCGACTGGAAGTACAGCGCGACATGCCGGAGTCGATGCGGCAGCTGCTGCTTGAGGAGCTGAGCGAAAGTGAGACCCAGCTCGTCGCGCCGCTCAGCGCGCGCGATGTGCATGACCGCGACGATCTGCTGGAGCTGGGCGACCTGCTGCAGATTGCCCTGCTCGACGTGAACGATCTGCGCGATGCGCCGTATGCGCCGGTGGTGCCCGCCGCATTCCGCGATGGCCGCAACATGTTCGATGTGATCCGCGAGCGCGATGTGCTGGTGCATCACCCGTACGAGTCGTTCAGCTCGTCGGTGGAGGCGTTCCTTGAGGCGGCGTCGAGCGATCCGCAGGTGCTCGCGATCAAGCTCACGCTGTACCGGACGTCGGGCGACACGGCGATTGTGCGCGCGCTGACCGAGGCGGCCGAAGCGGGCAAGCAGGTCGCGGTGATCATCGAGTTGCAGGCGCGCTTCGACGAGCAAAACAACATCACGTTTGCGCGCACGATGGAAAGTTATGGTATCCACGTGGCGTACGGACTGCCTGGTCTCAAGACCCACGCCAAGACGGTATTGGTGGTGCGGCG
>NSHR01000074.1 GCA_002737115.1 Gemmatimonadota bacterium
CGAAGGCACCGATGAAATCGGACTTGCCGTGGCGGCGACGACGTTCTCGATCATCGCCGTCTTCATTCCGATCGCCTTCCTGCAGGGTGAGTCGGGGCAGTGGTTCAAGCCATTCGCGCTCACCATTGCCTGTTCGGTGCTCGTGTCGTTGTTCGTGTCCTTCTCGCTCGACCCCATGCTGTCGGCCTACTGGCCCGATCCGCATGAGGAAGAGCATGAGAAGTGGTGGATCACCAAGAAGCTCGACAAATTCAACAAGTGGTTCGACGGGCTGGCCAACAACTACCGCAAGCTGATCGGCTGGGCGCTGGACCACCCGAAGTCGATGGTGCTGCTGGCCGTCGGCAGCTTCGCGCTGGCCATCGCGATGCCGGCCGCGGGTCTGGTCGGCGGTGGGTTCTTCCCGCTCGAAGACAACGCCGAAGTGCAGATGACGATTGAGACGCCACCGGGTGCCAACCTCGACTATCTGCGCCAGAAGGTGAACGAGACGTTCGCCATCACGTCGAAGTATCCGGAAGTCACGTACTCGTTTGTGACGGCCGGTGGCGCCAGTGGCGCGGTTGACAAGGCAAGCGTGTATCTCAAGCTCAAGACCAAGGGCGATCGGCTGAAGGCCGGAGAGCGCGACGCCGAAACGCTCGCGGCCGCGATTCGCGAAGATGTGAAGCGCGTCGGTGGCAGCGATATCTCGGTGTTCACAAACGACTTTGCCGGACAGGAGAAGCAGATCTCCATCGAGCTGCGCGGCACCGACAAGGCGGCCCTGCAAGTCGTGGCCGATCAGTATTTGTCGGCGCTCAAGACCACGCCCGGCGCGGTGGACGTAGGGCTCAGCACCAAGGGACAGAAGCCGGAGCTCACGGTCAAGGTGGATCGGGCACTGGCCGCGTCGCTCGGGTTGAGTGTGGGACAGGTGGCCCAGGCCATCCGCCCGGCGTTTGCCGGTCTCGATGCCGGTGACTGGGTCGATCCGACCAATCAGACGCGCAAGGTGATGGTGCGCCTGGCCCCGGAAGCGCGCGCGCGCGGTGTCGATCTCGCGCAGTTACCGATCGCCCTCGGCCAAGGTGCGAATGCGCAGCTTGTGCCGCTGCAGCAGGTGGCGCGCGTCAGGAGCGAGCTCGGTCCAGCCATCGTGAACCACCTCGATCGCGACAACGTGATCAAGGTGCAGGGCAACATTGCCGGTCGCTCGCTCACCGAAGTCGTCGGCGACTTCGAAGCGAAGACGGCCGGCATTCAGCTGCCGGCCGGCGTCAAGCGGTCCAGCGGCGGTCAGGTGGAGCAGCAGAACGAAGTCTTCGGCTCCATCTTCGTTGCGCTCGGGGTGGCGGTGGCACTGATGTATCTCATTCTGGTCGTGCAGTTCGGCTCATTCCTCGATCCGATCGCCATTTTGATTTCGCTACCGCTGTCGCTGATCGGCGTTATGGGCGCCCTCGCGATCACCGGTAATACGATCAACCTGATGAGCCTGATTGGCGTGATCCTGCTGTGCGGCATCGTGGCCAAGAACGCAATTCTGCTGGTGGACTTCGCCAAGTGGGCCCGTGAGAAGAACGGCATGCCGCTGCGTGAAGCCCTCATCGAAGCCGGTGCCATTCGCTTGCGTCCGATTCTGATGACGACCTTTGCCCTCATCGCCGGTATGATCCCGGTGGCGCTCGGCAGCGGGGAAGGGGCCCAGTTCCGCGCGCCGCTCGGCGTCGCGGTGATCGGCGGTGTGATCACCTCCACCGTGCTCACGCTGCTCGTGATCCCGACGTTCTATGAAATTTTCGACAACATACGGACGTGGTTCTCCACTCGAGTCGGACTCACACCGCCGCATACCGGTCAGTTCCGGGCCCTTGGGTTGCCTGTTGCCGAAGTTGGTGACTGAGGTGATTGAGTTCATTCGCGCAGCATGATTTCGCCGATGATTGCGATCCTGATCGCGACGACGCTCGCTTCCGCGCTGCTGCTGCGAGTGGCGAGCGTTGTGCTGCCCAGTGGGTTGGGTTTCGTCGCGTTGGCGGCCATTGCTGACGTTTCGCAGTGGCTGGAGGCGGTCAGCGACAGCTTCTGGACCTATGCGATTCTCGGTGCGTCGGCCATCGTCACCGAGGAGCTGTCGCCCATTTTCGGCGGCATCGCGGCGCACGAAGGCGAACTCCGGATTCTCCGGGTCATCTCGTCGATCGCCCTCGGCGGTTGGGTGGCGACCACTCTGTTGTACGTGATCGGTCGGTGGAAGTGGGAACTCATCCGCCGGCGGTTCCCGAGGGTCCGCGCGACCGGGACGATGGCCCTCCGTGCGGTCCGTCGCAACCAACTCACGGCCTCGCTGCTCGTCCGCTTTGCCTTCGGTCTGCGCATCGTGCTGCCGATGGCCTGCGGTGCGGCGCAGGTGCCAGTGTACATCTTTCTGCCGCTGTCGCTCGTGGGGTCTGCGCTCTGGACGACGGTGTTCACGGCTATCGGGTACGCGGCTGGCGAAGCCGCGGTGCGGACGCTCGGCCACCTCGACCGGGTCGGCGAGATTGTCGGCGCCGTGCTGGTTACCGTGGCCGTGCTGGGCTTCGTGCGCTGGCAGCGCATCCGCCGCGAACGCAAATCCTCGCGACGTCGCGCGAATCCCTAGATCACCGCTGCCGCCGAGCGCAATGCGGCCCACGCGGCCTCTACGTGGCTCCGATCGGTGCGGATATTACCGATCGCAAGTCGGAGGGTGTACTTGCCGTTCAGCTTCGTGTGCGACAAATACGCCACGCCTGCGGCATTCACCTGCTCCATGATCGCCGCGTTCACACGCGCGATGTCGGCTTCGCTCATGCCGGCCGGCGCGTAGCGGAAGCACACCAGCGACATCGTGACCGGGGCCGTGAGTTCCCAGCCGCCGCTTTCAAAATGCACCATGCCGGCGAAGTCGCGCGCGAGCTCGCAATGAAAGCGAATGCGCTCGGCGATGCCCTCGGCGCCGTACGCGCGCATCACCATCCACAGCTTGAGTGAGCGGAACCGGCGACCCAGCTGAATGCCGTAGTCCATCAAGTTCACCGTCTCACTTGGCGTGCTGGTGATCAGATACTCGGGCAGCAGCGCGAAGGCACGCTTGAGCGCGTCGGGATGCTTGGTATACATCACTGAACAATCCATCGGCGTGAAGAGCCACTTGTGCGGATTCACCACGAACGAGTCGGCGTCGTCGGTGCCATCCATGAGATGGCGCATTTCCGGCACGATCGCCGTCACGCCGCCGTACGCGGCGTCGACATGCACCCAGCAGCCATGCGCGCGTGCGATGCGCACTACGGCGCGCACGGGATCTACACTGGTCATGCTGGTGGTGCCCACACACGGCACCACGGCGATCGGGCGAAAGCCCGCGGCGATATCGGCCTGAATCGCCGACTCGAGCGCATCGGGGCGCAGGCGGAAGTGTTCGTCGGCCGGAATCTTCACGAGGTTTTCGTGCCCGAGTCCCAGCGCAATCACGGCTTTATCGATCGACGAGTGGGCATGTTCGCTGCAATACACGCGCAATCTGGGCATGTCAGCGCGCCCGGCCATGCCGTGCACGCGCACGTCGTACCCCGCTTGCTCCCGCGCCACCGCGAGGGCGTAAAACGTGCTCACGCTGGCGGTGTCGGTGATTTGGCCGAACCACCCATCGCCCATGCCCATCAGCTGTCGTAGCCAATCGAGCGAGAGCTGCTCGAGTTCCGTCACGGCGGGGCTCGTCACCCACAGCATACCGTTGGCATTGATCCCCGCGGCGAGCAGTTCCCCGAGAATGCCGGGATAGGACGCGCTGTTGGCGAAGTACGCGAAGAAGCCGGGATGATTCCAGTGCGTGATGCCGGGCATGATGATATCGCGGAAATCCCGCAGCATGGCGTCGAGTGGCTCACCGGTGGTCGGCGCCGACGTGGGGAGGGCGGCGCGAATGCTGCCAGGCTGTACGCGGCTTTTCACCGGGAGCTGCGCGGCGTTCTCGAGGTAATCCGCGATCCAGTCTACCGCGGCATGCGCGGCGGCGCGGAACTCGTTGGGCGGGAGATCGCCGAGGAAGGTGGAGTCGGAAGCCATGCGGGGAAGCTATCGCGACGGGTGGTGTTTGGCGTGCCTTCGGATGGCGTCGGCGCGTGGGGAGGGGCGAAGGCCGCGAAGAACGCCGGCGTACATGTATTGTGTACATGTATTAGGTGCACTAAAATGCATGTATGTCAAATCCCCCGCGTCGAGTTCGGGAACCGGTGCAAGTCTATCTGGCCGCCGATGATCGAGATCTTCTGAATCGTTTGACAGCGGAGACTGGTCTTTCAAAGGCAGAGATTCTGCGCCGCGGCGTGCGCAGCTTTGCGAAAGAGCAACAGAGCGCGAGCCCGATGCTGCAGTTTCTTGAAAGCCTTAGCGGGCTCGAGGCCCCTGAAGGAACGGCTATCGATCATGACGCCGTGTTGGCCGAGTCGTACGTGAGCTCGCGGTCGCGACGGCGGTGAAGCAGGCATTCCTCGACACCTCGGGATGGTTTGCCGCGCTGAGTAGCAAGGAGGCGCGCCATCGTGTCGCGCTGGCCACGTATCGTGGCTGGATCGATGAGGGTCGGCAGTTGGTGACGACCAACTTGGTCCTTGCCGAGATGCAGATTCTGCTCGTGCGATTTCGTGGGGTCAGCGCGGGCGTGCAGTTTCTCGAGAGTGTGCACCAGGATCCGAGTCACGAGGTGATCTACGTGGATCGCGATCTCGAGCGGGCGGCGGTTGATCGTTGGTTGCGCCGTTTCGGCGATCAGCGCTTCAGTCTCGCTGACGCGGTGAGTTTCGAGGTGATGAGGCAGCGGCGTATCAAAGGCGTCCTCGCGCTCGATGAACATTTCACCACCGCCGGCTTCGACGCGCTACCCTGATCACCCCCACGCTCGGCTTTTCTGTTCTTTGCTGTGCTTCGCCAGCGGATCATGGCGCCAGCAGCAATCCCCAGTGCACGCGCAGATACTGCTCCAACACCTGCGCCGTGACATCGGCAAACCGTTCACGATTGGCCGCATTATCGCGCACCCCGGCAAAGTTGGCTTCGATCTGCACGCCGCAGATCATGCCGCCCGTGATTCCGCCGAGTGGGCTGGCGCTGCTGCTACAGCTGTGCCGACGGGTGTTGTCGCCGCCATTGAAGTAGTCGGTACCGCTGGGGCGCGGATCACTGCTACTCGGTATCGAGGGGAACCCGAGGCCGGCATAGAGCGTGCCGAGGCTGGTGGGGCCACGGAGCAGGGCAGAGAAGGACAGTGGCGATGCGAGCGACAGCGTCAGGATGCTGGCGCTGTTCTCGAGCGCACTCGAGGCATCGAGCGATGCGTCCGTGCCGTCGAGTTGCGTGGCGCTGAGCAGGTACCCGAGTTCGAGTCGCGGCACGGCATGGCCGTGACCGTGCATGTCCATGTACCACCCTTTGCCATGGGCCTTCAGCACCGCGCTCTTGGCGACGTCAATGAACGCATGCCACTCCGTGAGTGCCTGTGCCGCCTCGGCGTTGCCGCAGCCCGCTTCCGGTTGTAACCGGTTGGGGTCGAGTTTGCGACGCGATAGATGCGAGATGACCACGTGCGGGTACTTGCCGAAGCGCGCGGCGTACCGGGCCTGCATGGTGCGCACGAGCTCGAGCGTATTCCCGTCGGTGACCGTGGTGGCCGACCCGCCGCAGGCACTGGCCGTGCGATCGGGAATCGACGACGGCGTGAGCGACCCGCCGTGCGGCGCCGTGAGAATCACGGGCGAGTTGCCGGCGATGTACTCCACGTAGCCGTTGCGTCCGAGGTATGACTGCCCGGGCACGTAGGCGACCGGCACCGGCGGTACCACCGGCGGCGGGGTAACGGGGGGCTTTGTGTCAGTGGGGCCGCCTGAGCATGCGCTCAGCGCGAGAGCCGCCAGCAGGACCTCAATGGCCACACGATGGTGGCGCCACGACCGTGGGAATGGCATACGGGTAATCTCTCCCGCGGGCCTGTCCCACGAAACGGGTACGCCAGTGCCAGATCACGCAGAGGGCGCAGAGGGCGCAGAGGGCGCAGAGCCGAGCCGCGTGTCGTTCTCTCGGCAGTTTCCCTTGCTTTCCCCTCTGCGGCCTCCGCGTGCTCTGCGCCTCCGCGTGATCTGTTCAGCGATACCTGCCTCGCGCACCACCGCCCGTGATTGCGGCCAAGCCGCCAAGACCGTACCGTGAGAGATGTCTACAGACCGCTCCCGCCGAGATTTCGTGAAGAGCGCGGCCATTTTCGGTGCCGCCGCCGCTGTCGTCCCGAGTGCCGCCGGCGCCACGCCGCCGCCCCACGATCGCAGCGCGCTACCCAGCAGCGCCCCGCTCACGCCGCACCCCGGGGCGTTGTACGACGTGGCCCGCGACGAGGCCTACTGGACTCAGGTCGCCGCCAAGTATCGTATCACCCCGCGGACCACGAACCTGGAAGCGGGCTTCTTCGGCATGATGGCACAGCCCGTGCTCGAGGCGTATCACCGCCATATCGATCGCGTGAACAGCGAGAGCTCGTACTTCGCGCGACGCGAGTATCCGGCCATGTTTCGGACGGCGCGTGAGCGCGTGGCCGCCTTCGTGGGCGCCAAGCCCACCGAGCTCGCCTTCTCGCGCAACGCCACCGAAGCGCTGCAGGCCCTGATCGGGCAGTACAACCGGGTGCAGCCGGGCGACACGATCATGTACGCCGACCTCGATTACAACGCGATGCAGTGGGCCATGAATGCCTTGGCCGCGCGCTGCCAGGCGAAGGTGGTCACGCTCAATATTCCGGAGCCGGCGTCGCACGACAACATTCTCGCCCTGTACACCACGGCGCTCGCGGCGAACCCCCGCACCAAGCTGTTGCTGCTCACGCACTGCAACAACAAAACGGGATTGCTGCTGCCCGTCGGTGAGATCACCGCGCTGGCAAAGGCGCGCGGCGTGGATGTGATCGTCGATGCCGCGCATTCGTTCGGACAGGTGCCGCTCACGATGGCCGATATGGGCGCCGATTTTGTGGGGCTCAATCTGCACAAGTGGGTCGGCGCGCCTGTCGGCGCCGGTGCGCTGTACATTCGCGAGGGCTGCCTGAGCGCGATCGATCGCGCGCACGCTGACGAGAGCGCCCCCCTCGATCGCATCGAGAGCCGTATCCACACCGGGACCACGCACTTCGCCACCGTGATGACGATCCCGGAGGCCATCGACTTCCAGCTCAGCATCGGCATGCCGCAAAAGGCCGCCCGCTTGCGCTATCTGCGCGACCGCTGGGTGCACGCCGTGCGCGAGGTGAAGGGGGTGAACATTCTCACGCCGGAAGACGCCACGCTCACCGGGGCCATCACCGGCTTCCGGATGCACCAGCGTGGCACCGGCGACGCCAACCGTGCCCTCGCGGCCACGCTGCACGACGAATTCGGCATCTTTACCTTCCAGCGCACCGGGCTCGCCAACGGCGACTGCGTGCGGGTCACCCCCACGCTGTACAACACGCCTGCCGACGCCGACAAACTGGCGGCCGCTCTTCGTACCATCGCCGCGCGAGGCTGAACGCATGAAGCGTCGTACCTTTCTTGGGCACGCCGGCACGCTGGCGGCCATGCCCGTCGTGCTGCCCTATCTCTCCGGCCCGTTCACGGCGACCGCGGCACCCCTGCGCGTGAACGGCGCGCGGCTCAACGAGTGGCTCACGAGCTTCGACCGCATTGGCCGCACACCCACCGGCATCAACCGGGTCGCGTATTCCGAAGCGGATCTCGCGGGGCGCGCCTTCACGCAGCAGCTGCTGCGCGACGCCGGGCTCACGCCGCGCATCGATACCGCCGGCAATATCTACGCGCGACTTGACGGCACCGACCGCACGCTCGCGCCCATTCTGATTGGCTCGCACATCGACTCCGTCACCGACGGCGGGAACTTCGACGGACCGGTGGGCTCGTTTGGCGCCATCGAAGTGGCGCGCACCCTGCGCGAAAAGGGCACGCGACTGCGTCACCCGCTCGATGTCGTGATCTGGCAGAACGAGGAAGGCGGCACCACGGGTAGTAAAACCGCCATCGGCGAGATGAACGACGTCGAGCTCGCCAAGGTGGCGCGCTCGGGCAAGACCATCCGCGACGGCATCGGCATTATCGGCGGCGATGTGTCGCGCCTGAGCGAGTCGGTCAAGAAGAAGGGTGACATCGCCTGCTACATCGAGTTGCACATCGAACAGGGCGGCCTGCTCGAGAAGGCGGGCAAACAGATCGGGGTCGTGCAGGGCATCGTGGGACTGCGATGGTTCGAAGTCACCATTGTCGGCTTTGCCAACCACGCCGGCGCGACGCCCATGGATCAGCGACAGGATGCCATGCTCGCCGCGGCCAAGTTCACCGTGGCGGTGAATGACGCCGTGCGCGCTGAACCCGGTCGACAGGTGGCCACCGTGGGCCGCATGGTCGTGTCGCCCAACACCACCAACGTGATCCCCGGACAGGTCGTGATGACGGTCGACCTGCGTGACCTCGATCAAGCCAAGATCGAGCACTTCACGGAGGTCTTCGAGCGGCTGGCGCGCGAAATCGGTGCTACCACCAAGACCGCGTTCACGTTCAAGCGCCTCACCGACAGCCGACCCGCGATTTCCGATCCCCAAGTGATGAGCTGGATCGAAACCAGCGCCACCGCGCTTGGCTTGTCGTCACAACGCATGCCCAGTGGGGCCGGACACGACGCGCAGGAGATCGCGCACATCGCGCCGATGGCCATGATCTTCATTCCGAGCGTGGGCGGCATCAGTCATTCGCCGAAAGAATTTTCTCGCGCGGCTGATATCGCGAATGGCGCCGACGTGTTGCTCAACGCCGTGATCGCCGCCGACGCCAGTCTCAAAGGTCGCGCATGACAGAGAGCGGCGCGCTGCGCCGCACCCTCGGTCCGGTCACGCTCGCCCTCATCTTCACCAACGGCATCATCGGCGCTGGCATCTTTGCCCTGCCAGGTCTCGTCGCGGCGGCACTCGGCAGTGCCACGGCCGTCGGCTACGCCATCTGTGCGGCGCTGGTGGTTCTCATCTTTCTTTGCTTCGCTGAGGTCGGGAGTCGGGTTCACGACAGTGGCGGCGCGTATGCGTATGTGGAGCGGGCGTTCGGTCCGTTCGCCGGCTTTATCGCCGCCAATCTCATGTGGTTTGGCGTGGGCGCCTGCGTCGATGCCGCGCTGGCCGACGTGCTGGTGAGCACGCTCGCCACCGCGCTACCGGTGCTGGCTCAGCCGCTGCCGCGGGCGCTCGCCCTCATCGCGCTGTTTGCCTTTATGGCCGGCGTGAATATCACCGGGGTCAAGACCGGTGCACGACTCGTGGTGGCACTGACGGTGCTCAAGCTGCTGCCGCTGTTGTTGCTGCTGGTGGTCGGCATTCCGCACATCGCGTGGTCGCTGGTAATCCCGTCCAGCATGCCGAGTGCCTCCACGCTAGGGCGCGGTGTCTTGCTACTGATGTTCGCTTTCATCGGCGGAGAGTCGTCTCTGTCGGCCAGCGGTGAGCTGCGCAATCCCAGTCGCACGGTGCCGCTCGGGCTCCTGATGGGCGTGGCCGCCGTCGTCAGTATCTATTTCGGGCTGCAGCTGGTGGCCGAAGGGGTGCTGGGCGCCGACCTGCCACAGCAGACCACGACCCCGCTCGCCGCCGCTGCTGCCCAGCTGATGGGCCCGTGGGGCCGCTCGCTCCTGCTTGGTGCCGTCTCGCTCTCGATCTTCGGCACCATTAACGGCGACCTGCTGGTCTCGCCGCGCTGTCTGTACGCGGCGGCAAAAGACGGCCTGCTTCCCGCGCCGCTGGCCAAGGTGCATCCGCGGTTCCAGACGCCGTATGTGGCGATTCTGGTGTTCGCGGCGATCGCCTGCGCGCTGGCCGTGCTGGGGGCCTTCAAGCCGCTGGCCATTCTGGGCACGGCGTCGGTGCTGCTGGTGGACGTGTTCGTCTGTCTGGCCGTGTTGCGACTGCGCCAGCGCGGCGTGCAGACGGCCGATGCGCCGTTCGTCATCCCCGGAGGACCACTCGTCCCGATACTGGGGGCGGCCGTATGCGTCTGGGTGCTCACCAACCTCTCCCGGGACGAGCTGCTGGGGCTCAGCGCCCTGGTCTTCTTCTCGGGCGGCCTGTACTTGCGCGTGTTGCGCGCCCGACAGCTCAAGGCGGCCCGGGCCGCACGCTCCCCTTGATTCGCCATTGGGCGTGAACGGTGCGATATTCACCAGACTGCTCCGTTCCATCTGCTTTTCACGCACAAGGACTTCACGAATGCGACACGCCCTGCGCTACGCCGGCAATTTCGAAAAGAACTTCATGAAACTGACCTCCGCCTCGACGTCGTTCGAGGGCAGCGATGGCCAGCAGCACGAGTATGCGCCGTGGCCGCAAGGCGTGGACGGTCTGTGCATTTCGTTCATGGAAAAGGCCGGCAAGAAGTTCGTGGCCGTGCGCATCGCTGACGGTACCAGCGACGTCGTGCTGCACAACGAGATGGTGCTGGTGCCGGGCGAGCATTTCGGCTTCGGCGTGCATCTGAGCGGCACGCCCACGGTGGTTGAGGACAACCTCGCCATCATGAAGCTGCTCGAGGATGCCGCCAAGAAGAACGTCGGCCACGGCGACGAACTGCTGCAGATTCGCGCGCGCTTCAAGGCCGCGAACACCAAGTAGTCGGCTCCATCGGCGGTGAAAAGGGCCGGCTCTCCGTCATTTCACGGAGAGCCGGCCCTTTCTGCTACGCAGTACCTCTTACGCCATACCCTTACTGCTTGTCCCGTCCGTCCTCACCCTTCGGTGCCACCACCTGCGCCCGCACCGTCGGATACTCGATCCCCAATTGTTCAAGATACGTTTTGAACTTCGTGGGATCGTAGTAGAACTTCTGCAGCTGCGTCTTGTAGCGCGCCATGATGTCGGCGTTCAGGTACGTCGGCGGCGTGTCCTGCGGTCGGATGAACGGCGTGTACTTCGTGTCCTTCGTCTGCACGTTCTTGAAGTAATCCCACGCATCGGCCACGACCTTCGGTGTCATCATGATATCGAGCATCGTGAGCGCCTGCACCTTGGCACCGGCCAGCGCACCCTTGTGCGCGATGGGCGTCGCCATCGAAATGGCATTCGCCCAATTGTGTCCCGGCAAACCGGGAATGTTCGACGGGAAGCGCAGGGTGATTGTGGGCACGTTCCACGCGATATCACCGATGTCGTCGGAACCACCACCCATCCAGTTCTGTGGCGTTTCCGAGCCGCGCAGCTGCTTGTTCACCTGCTCCGACAAGCCGAAGTCCGGTGAGCCGAGTTCCTTCTGAATGCCCTTCGCCAGCGTCTGGTCCTTGTCGTCCCACTTGGGCATGCCGACCGTCTGCACGTTGGCGTGCATCGCCTCCGCGATCGGCTTGCTGAAGTGCGCCGACCATCCGGAGCCGAGAATGGCGATCGTGTCGACCTTCGTGTCCGTCATCATGGCGGCGCCTTCGGCAACTTTCTTGCCCACTTCGAACAGCGCCATGGTGCGCGGATAGTCCTGCTCGCGGAAGTAGAACCAGATGCTCGCCGTGCTGGGCACCACGTTCGGCTGATCGCCGCCGTCCTTGATCACGTAGTGCGAGCGCTGCTGCAACCGCAGGTGCTCGCGCTTGTACTCCCAGCCCTGCGCCATCAGCATGACCGCGTCGAGCGCGCTCTTGCCGCTCCACGGCGCACCGGCCGCGTGGGCACTCGATCCGCGGAAGCGGAATTCGGCCGAGAGCAGCGCGCTCGAACCGCTGGCCCCCCATGACACGCCGAGATCGTTGCCGACGTGGGTGAACAGTGTGACGTCGGTGTTCTTGAACAGCCCCGAGCGCACCAGAAACGCCTTGCCCGCCATCTGCTCTTCGGCGATACCCGGCCACAGCAGCAGCGTGCCGTTGATCTTGTCGCGCTGCATGAGCTGCTTCACCACGATCGACGCCACGATGTTCACGGCCTGACCGGCGTTATGTCCTTCGCCATGTCCCGGGCCGCCGCTCACCATAGGATCGCGGTAGCCCACGCCCGGCTTGTTGCTGGCCTGCGGAATGCCGTCCACGTCGGAGCCAAGCGAGATCTCCGGCTTTCCGGTGCCGTTGCTCCACTTGGCCGTCCACGACGACGGCATGCCCGCCACGCCCTTCTCGATGGTAAAGCCTTCCTTGGCCAGCAGCGTGGTGATGTAGCGCTGCGACTCGAATTCCTGGAAGCCCAGCTCCTGGAACGAGAAGAGCATATCCACGATCTCCTGCACCTGCTTGGCGCGGGACTCGACCATCACGAGCGCCTCGGCCTTGAGCTTCTCGAGACGGGGGTCAACGGGCGCGGCCGGCGTCGTCGCCGCGGCCGGCGGGGTCGCGGCCTGCGCCAGCAGCGCGGGAGCGGACGCCGGTACGGCGCCCAGCGCCGTGAGGCCGACGATCAGGGAACGGGTGGAGCGAGAATAGGCGCGAAAGCGGGTTGGATGCACGGCGGACTCCCTAAGGTGGTCGGCGAATCGCAAAACGGGTCTCGTTGGTTGCCCGCAGCGAACCGGGCAACACAGGCGAGCCACGAAATTACGTATCCCACCGAGAAA